>NZ_NQYG01000032.1:0-59926 GCF_002878485.1 Pseudomonas sp. AD21 | reverse complement strand
GCTCAAAGCAACGAAGATCAATTGTGGGAGCGGGCTTGCTCGCGAAGGCGCCGGGTCAGGCAACCTCATCGCTGAATGACACAGCGCGTTCGTGAGCAAGCCCACTCCCACATGGGTTTTGAGGTGTGTCAGAAACACCGGTGGTGGTGAGCTTCATGCTACTGGCGATCGAACGCATCGGACCGACCTGCAAAGAGCGTCACGCCCTAGCGAGCAGCAGCGATCACTTTTTCTTTTTCGCCGGCTTGTCTGCTTTCTTGGGCTCTTTGGCCTTCTCTGGCTTGCTATCCGCTTTTTTTGCAGATTTCTTCGGTTCGGCGTCTTTCTTCTTGTCCTTCTTGTCCTTCTTGTCGGAAGACTTTGAAAGCATCGAGGCAGCAGCTGATTTCTTGGCCGCTGATGACTTTTGGTCTTTCAAGTCCTTGCTGGCTTTCGAAGCATCATCTTTGCTTTTCTTCTCGTCTTTAGCCACGTTGACCACCTCTCGGAATATGCCGGTATTGGCACAGCGCCTGTGCAATTGAACACAAGCTGATCATTAGGCGTACGCCTCAGAACGCGGTTCCAATTATTTTGCTGCGTCGAGACAGGCGCTGCATGAATGTGCTCTGTTGGCCGAAAGCGGCCGTTCGTGAGGGACAGCCCTGATACTTTTTTGCGAATCTGAAATCGGCTAGATATTGACCCAGATCATGATTGAATCCAACTGAAGGGAATTACTGAAAACAACCTTGATCCGCTATTTTTTTGTGCTAAAAGTATTGGCGCCAGTGGCTCCTTACAGGGATGAGCAAGGTGTTGCTCATTCGCGGCCATTGCCCACGGATGCATACTTTTAACAAGGAAGTCACATGAAAATAGTTGGGCTGTCCGGGATTCTTCCGTCACGCATCGTCAGCAATCAGGACGTTATAAACCTGGTCGAGGAACACTCTAAAGATACGTTCCAGGATGACTTGCCAAAAACGCTGAAGACCATAGGCAAGTTGCTTGAAAAAAGCGGTAGCGGCACGCGCCACTGGCTGGGCGCCAACGAAAAGCCGATGGATCTGATGGAGTCTGCATTCAACTCGGCGCTCGCCCAGGCCAATATCGATAAGGCCGATCTGGATCTGTTGATCTATCCGAACGTCACGCGAGGATTCATCGAGCCTGCCAACAGTACGTTCATCGCCAAGGCCCTGGGCCTGAGCTGCAGAAACTTTGATGTGGTGGACGCCTGTAACGGCTGGGTGACAGCCATGGATGTCATCAACAGTAAAATGCAGGCAGGCGAGATTCGCTACGCGGCTATCGTCAATATGGAATTTGGCATGTCTGCTGGCGGACCGGTCATGCCCAGGAACTTCTCTTTGCAGTCGCCGGCAGAACTGGCTTACAAGTTTCCGAGTTTTACCATTGGCGAAGCAGTCACCGTCACCATCCTCAGTAATGAGGCCCCAGGCAACTTCAAGTTTTCATACATCAACAGACCGGACTTGAGTGATTTATCGACCATTTCCCTGCCGGATTGGAAACTATTCTGCAATGAGGAGGATATTGCCCGCATTTCACCCACCGGCGGGCAGTATCAATTTAATTCCTACGCGGCAGCCTTGCATGAAGATGGTCGAAATGAGGCGATAAAAGTATTCAACCTGCAAAACATCTCTGCTGCGGATGTTCATAAAGTGTTTATTCATACCGGTTCGCCAAAGATGTGGGAGCACATTGGCCAACTGATCGGTATTGATCACAAGCTGCATCACGTCGGGCATAAGACCGGCAACATCATTACGGCGTCCATCCCCTTCGGCATCTTCGATGCCATGAGCCGAGGCGAAGCCGAGAAAGGCCAGTTTTGCATGGGCTGGGCGGGCAGTGGCGGTATGGTGTTCTCTGCGCTGTCATTTACCTTGTAGGGCCTGATGCTACTTGCCGCCATGATGCGGCAAGTTGCTCGAGCATGATCACCGCTGTTGATTAGCCAGAAACACTTTAGCTACCCATGGCCGCAAGCGCTCCCCTCTCACGCCTGATCCAGCGCCTCGATCACGCCTCTGTCCTCACCCAGGAAGCCGCCGCTCTGATGCGCCCACAGCCGCGCATACACGCCGTTCTTCTCAAGCAACTCTGAGTGGGTGCCCTGCTCGATGATGCGCCCATCGTCCATGACGATCAGGCGATCCATGGCTGCAATCGTCGACAACCGATGGGCGATCGCGATCACGGTCTTGCCCTGCATCATTTCATCGAGGCTTTCCTGAATCGCTACTTCGACTTCCGAGTCCAGCGCGCTGGTGGCCTCGTCCAGCAACAGGATCGGCGCGTTCTTCAGCATCACCCGGGCAATTGCGACCCGTTGGCGCTGGCCGCCGGACAGCTTGATCCCCCGCTCGCCCACCAGCGTGTCGTAGCCAGTGTGGCCTTGGCGATCGCTGAGTTGGCTGATGAACTCATCGGCCTGGGCATTGGCGGCAGCACGACGGATTTGCGCGTCGGTTGCATCGGGCCGGCCGTAAGCGATGTTGTCGCGAATGGAGCGGTGCAGCAGCGAGGTGTCCTGGGTGACCATGCCGATGCAACTGCGCAGGCTGTCTTGCGTGACGTGCGCGATGTTTTGCCCGTCGATGCGAATCTCCCCGCTGTCGACGTCATAAAAGCGCAGCAGCAGGTTGATCAGCGTGGATTTGCCGGCACCGGAGCGGCCCACCAGACCGATTTTCTCGCCCGGGCGGATGTTCAGGCTCAAGCCATCGAGTACCTGACGTTCGCCACCGTAGTTGAATCGCACCTTGTCGAAGGTCACCGCACCACCAGAAGTGACCAGCACGCCAGCATTCGGCGCGTCCTGCACCTTGGTGCCTTGGGTCAGCGTCGCCATGCCATCCTGGACGGTGCCGATGCTTTCGAACAGCGAGGTCATTTGCCACATGATCCAGTTCGACATGCCATTGATCCGCAACGCCATGGCGGTGATCGCCGCCACCGCACCGGCGCCGACAGCTCCCTGGTGCCACAGCCACAGGGCATAGCCCCCGGCGGACATGATCAACGCGACGACCAGGGCCTGATTGACGATCTCGAACAGGCTGACCAGGCGCATCTGGCGAAAACCGGTCAGTTTGAAATCTTCCATCGCGGCCCGCGCGAAGTGCGCTTCGCGGTTGGAGTGTGAGAACAGCTTCACAGTCGTGATGTTGGTGTAAGCATCGGCGATACGCCCGGTCATCATCGAGCGCGCATTGGCCTGTTCCTGCCCGACTTTGCCCAGACGCGGCACGAAGTACCACATGGCCAGACCGAACAGCACGACCCAGGCCAGGAACGGCAACATCAGCTTCAGCGCGAAGCCGCCGGCCAGCGCGATGATCGCAATGAAATACACGCCGATCCCGGGCAAGATTTCGATCAGAGTGAACAGCACATCGCGTACCGCCAGCGCCGTCTGCATCACTTTGGTGGTGACGCGGCCAGAGAACTCATCGGAGAAAAACGAAAGGCTTTGCCGCAGCATCAACCGGTGGAAATCCCAGCGCAGACGCAGCGGCAGGTTAATTGCCAGGATCTGATGCTGGACCATGGTGCGCAACGCCACCAGCCCGACACTGAACACCATGACAATGCCCATCCCCCACAACACGCGGCTCTCCTGCACCGCCGCTTCGCCGCCGGCCTGCCACGTCGAGAGCAGGTCCACGACCTGGCCGAGGAAGGAAAACAGCCACGCCTCATAAATCGACACGCCGGCACTGAGCAGCGCCAACGCCAGAATGTAACCACGGGCACCCCGGGTGCAGGCCCAGAGAAATTTGGCCAGGCCGTTGGGCGGCGGTGGTACCTCGTCAGGCGGGAAAGGGTCGAGTCTTCGTTCAAACACACGAAGCATGGTGTTCTCCAAAACAGTCAGGTCAGGGAGATTCTGCCATCGAATGGAGGCTGGGAGGTCTTTGTGAAAAAGTGTGTGCTACTGCCACCTCTACCACACCGCAATATGCGAATCCGCCCGCGGCTCAGTCCCCCCACACAACACGCCCGTCACCGGGTCACGCAGAATGATCTGCCCTCGTCCGTAATCCGTCAGGTCACTGGCGATCTGCACCTCATGCCCCCGGCGTGCCAGCGCATTGGCCAGATCCCTTGAAGCGTCCTGCTCGATGCCGACTTTCATGCCGCCCAGCCATTGCCAGCGCGGTGCATCCAGTGCCGATTGCGGGTTCAAGCCGAAATCCACCAGGTTCATGACCATCTGCACATGGCCCTGCGGCTGCATGTAGCCGCCCATCACACCAAATGGTCCAAGCGCCTGGCCGTCCTTGGTGAGGAAGCCGGGAATGATCGTATGGAAGGTCTTCTTGCCCGGGGCCAGTGCGTTGGCATGCTCCGGGTCGAGGCTGAATTCCTGCCCGCGGTTTTGCAAGGCGATGCCGCTGTCAGGCAGCACCACGCCCGAGCCGAAGCCGTGGTAATTGCTCTGGATGAACGAGACCATATTGCCTTGCCCATCGGCCGTGGCCAGATACACCGTGCCGCTGGCGTGAGGGTCACCCGGTTTCGGCGGCTGGGCCTGCTCGCCGATCTGTTCACGGCGACGAGCGCTGTAGCCATCACTCAACAGATCGGCCACGGCCACGCGCATGTGCAGCGGATCGGTGATGTAGTGCAGGCCATCGCTGTAGGCGAGCTTCATCGCCTCCAGTTGACGGTGCCAAGTCTGCTGGCTGTCGCGGTGATCGAAGTCGAAGCCTTCGAGAATCTTCAGCGCCATCAGCGCAACCAACCCCTGCCCGCTTGGCGGGATTTCCCAGACATCCACGCCCCGGTAATTGACGTGGATCGGCTCCACCCACTGCGCACGGTAATGCTCAAGATCCGTGGCGCGCAAATAGCCGCCTGTTGCCCGCGAATGCGCATCCAGGCGTTGCGCCAGCGCACCGCGATACAAGCTCTCACAGCGGCTCGCCGCGAGTTCTTCAAGGGTGCGTGCCTGCGCCGGGTTACGGAATAGCTCCCCGGCCTTGGGCGCCCGACCGTCAATCAAAAAGGTGTCGAACCAGGCCTGCAGCACCTCATCGCGATGGGGACCAAACTCATCCAGCGCGATCTGCCACTGATGGGCAACCACCGGCGACAGCGGAAAACCGTCTATGGCCAGGCTGATCGCCGGTTGCAGCAAATCGGCAAACGGCAGCACGCCAAAGCGTTGCGACAGCTCGGCCCAGGCCGATGGGCAACCGGGCACCGTCACCGGCGTCCAGCCATACAGCGGCATCTGTTCATGCCCGGCGGCCTTGACCGCTTCGATGCTCAGACTGGCCGGGGCATGACCGTTGGCATTGAGGCCGTGCAACTGATTCTTGAACCAGACCAGTGCAAACGCATCGCCGCCCAAACCGCAGCCTGTAGGCTCGACTACGGTCAGCGCCGCTGCCGTGGCGATGGCGGCGTCGATCGCATTACCGCCCCTTTGCATCATCTCGATGCCGGCCTGAGCGGCCAGCGGCTGGGACGCCGCGACCATGCCGCGACGAGCGAACACGCTTTGGCGTTGCGATGGATAGGGATACTCGTGAGCAGAGAATTTCAACATGGCAAAGACTCTTCAAATCAACAATTCATTGGCCGGACTTGATCCGGTTCCATTCGCGGGTGATCAGGCGCTGGATGTTTTCCGGCAGATCGGCCGAGACGAAGGCATGGTTGATCACTTCGTCAGTCGGGTAGATCCCTGGATTGCCACTGACTTTGGCGTCCATCAGCGCCGTGGCATCCTTGTTCGGGTTGGCGTAGCCGACGTAGTCGCTGACTGGCGCAATCACCTCAGGACGCAGCAAGTAGTTGATGAAGGCATGGGCATTGGCAACGTTGCCGGCGTCCTTGGGGATCGCCAGCATGTCAAACCAGAGGTTCACCCCCTCCTTGGGAATCAGGTAGCGAATGTCGATGTTTTTCCCCGCCTCGCGCGCCCGGGTCCGGGCCTGCATCACGTCACCGGAATAGCCGATCGCCACGCAGATATCGCCGTTGGCCAAATCGGCGGTGTACTTCGAAGAGTTGAAGTAAGTCACCGAGGGCCGCAGGGTCATCAGCAGTTTAGACGCCTGCTTGTAGTCGTCGGGCTTGACGCTGTTGGGGTCCAGTCCGAGGTAGAGCAAGGTCTGAGGAATGATCTTCACCGGCGCATCGAGAAAGGCCACGCCACAGCTTTTGAGTTTGGCGAGGTTTTGCGGATCGAACACCATCGCCCACGAATCCAGCGGCACGTCCTTGCCCAATACCGCGCGCACCTTCTCCTCGTTGTAGCCGATGCCCACGGTGCCCCACATGTACGGCACCGCGTATTTATTGCCCGGGTCGGCGGCTTGCAGACGCTGCATCAGACGCGGATCGAGATGCTTCCAGTTATCCAGCAATTCCCGTTGCAGCGGCTGATAGGCGCCGGCGCGAATCTGCTTGGACAGAAACTGGCTGGACGGCACCACCACGTCATAGCCCGAGTGCCCCGAGAGCAACTTGGCCTCAAGCATTTCATTGGTGTCGAAGATGTCGTACTGAACCTTGATCGCGTTGTCTTTCTCGAAATTCTTCAGCGTGTCGGGGCCGATGTAATCGGACCAGTTGTAAACCTTCACCACCGAATCGGCAGCCTGAAGCATGGGCACCACGGCGACGCAGCACAGCGCCGCGAACACACTCGATAAACGCATCGTCGATTTCCTTGTGAAGTTCACAGCACGCGGCTGAGAAAGGCTTGGGTACGGGGATGAGTGGGACGGCTGAAAATCTGCTCCGGCGGGCCTTGTTCGATCAGTTCGCCCTGGTCGAGCACCACCACCCGGTCGGCCACTTCGCGGGCAAAACCCATTTCATGGGTGACCACGACCATGGTCATGCCCTCCTCAGCCAACTCTTTCATCACCTGCAGGACCTCGCCGACGGTTTCCGGGTCGAGGGCGCTGGTGGGTTCGTCGAACAGCATCGCCTGGGGTTTCATCGCCAGCGCCCGAGCGATCGCCACCCGTTGCTGCTGGCCACCGGAGAGCATCGAGGGGTAATGACTGGCCTTGTCCGTCAGTCCGACGCGCTTGAGCAATGCTTGCGCCTGCTCCAGCGCAGCCTGGCGTGGCACACCTAACACCTGAATCGGTGCTTCGATGATGTTTTCCAGGGCGGTCATATGCGGGAACAGGTTGAAGCGCTGGAACACCATGCCAATGTCCCGGCGCTGGCGAGCGATGTTGCGCTCGGAATCGCGCACCAGGCTGCCGTCAGCCCGGGTGCGATAGCCCATCGGCCGGCCACTGACCCGAATCTCCCCGGACTGAATGTCTTCGAGCAGATTGATGCAGCGGATAAACGTGGTTTTGCCCGAGCCCGAAGCGCCAATCAGCACCACCACTTCACCGCGCCGCACTTGCAGGGAAATGCCCTTGAGAATCTGCAGATCACCGAAGGATTTGTGAATGTTCAGCGCCTCGATGATCAATTCGTCACTTTGATGCGCCATGATTAGCGTCCCCTCAGCAGTTTCAGAGTACCGCGCCCGAACATCCGGCTGGAGGCCGGCGGTGGCGCAGAAGGTCGGTCCGACTGGCCGAAACGGCTCTCCAACCAGCGCTGAAAGAAGCCCCACAAGGTGGTGAGCAACAGGAAATAGATCGCCACCACCAGGTACAACTCGAACACCCGAAAGGTCGCCGAGGTGACCATTTGCGTGCTGAGCAACAGCTCCTGCACGCCGATCACGCTGACCAGCGTGGTGTTTTTCAGCATCACGTTGAACTCGTTGCCCAGCGGCGGCACGATCACCCTGAACGCTTGCGGCAGCACGATGCGGCGCATCAATTTGGCGAAGGTCATGCCCAGTGAACGGCCGGCCTCGTACTGGCCCTTGTCCACGGCACCGATCCCGGCCCGAATGATCTCGGCCATGTACGCGCCTTCATTGAGGCCCAGAGCGATGATCGCGGCCTGGATGTTGCCGGGGATCACCAGCCCGAACAGCTCGATGTCTTCGAAGCGAAAAATCCCGCCCGCTGCCAGCGCCGTGTAGAGGAAAACGATCTGCACCAGCAACGGCGTGCCGCGCATCAGCCACACATAAAAGCGCACTGGCAGATGCAGCAAAGGGTTCTTCGACAAGCGCAACAGCGCGGCAGCCAGCCCCAGAACACAGCCGAGCAACATCGCCAGCACACTGATCAGGCACGTCAACCAGAGTCCGGTGAGGTACACGCCGCTGGGCTGCAACAGGTACTGCCAGAACACATCCCAATTGAAGTTCATCAACGCTTACCTCAATCGAGTGTGTCGCTGAAAACGTGCCATTTATTCAAAAGCTGCTTGTAGCTGCCATCGCTGCGCATGTCGGTGATGATCTGCTGCACGGCGGCGCTCAGTTGCGCATCGTCCTTGCGAATCCCTAAACCGGTGAGGATCCTGCTGAAGGCTGGAACGCCCTCCTCAAACAGGTCCGGCGCCATCGCGGCGTAGTAACCGGCGGTTTCGACCGTGGTGCCGTAAGCGTCAACCTGATTGATGCGCAAGGCCTGGAAGGCATCGGTATCGGTGTTGTAGACCACCAGTTTCATCGGTGGCTTGCCGGCCTTGACCAGGCTTTCATTTTCGCTGTCGAGCAGGGTCTTGATGGTCGAACCGTTGAGCACCGCGATCTTGTGCCCGCTGAGGTCGGCCAGGGCCTTGAGCGCCTTCGGATTACCCTTGGGCACGACGACCGCCTGACTGGAATACATGTAGTTGACGATATCGATTACCTCGCGGCGCTCGGGCTTGTCGAACAATTGATCGACGATCATGTCGCACTGTTTGGCTAGCAAGGCCGGGAGCAATCCGGAAAACGGAATCACCCGCCAATCGACCTTCTTGTCGCCCAGACGCTTGGCGATTTCCAGCCCGAGGTCGACGGTCAGGCCCTTGGGTTTTTGCGCTTCATCGAAGGACACCAGCGGCGGTGAATCCATGCCAGAGCAATAGGTGAGTTTGTCGACCCTGGCCAGGCGCTCCGGCACGGTGGGTGCGGCAACCGCCCACTGCGTACAAAGCCCCAGGGAAATTGCAGCCAGTAACAGGCGAGACGTATGCATGACCAGACACTCCAGTTCGGTTAGTAACGGGGCAGTACTCAAAGTCAAAACATCGGCGGACTCGTGTTCCGCTCTGTGGTTATTTTTCCGATTGCAGAAACCTGATCAACTCGGGCACCGTGCCTTCGATATGGTCGCGCACCACGGCCTCGGCCTTGCTGGCGTCGCCGGCACGAATCGCATCGAGGATCATCTGGTGTTCCTGACGCGCACTCAGGGGTTTTTCAATGTGCTGCAGCCACAGGCGCATGGGTGCTTCGATCAGCGAGTACAGCGCGCTGATCTGCTTCAACAGCCTTGGCCGGCCGCTGAGGCTGCACAGGTACTCATGAAACTTGCGGTGGCGGCTGACCCACGCCGCACTCTCATCGCGGTAGTCATCCATTTCATCGAGCAGTCGCTCCAGCGCCGTCAACTGACGCTCGCTGATCCTGGGCACCGCGATGCGCATCGCCAACCCTTCCAGCGCACTGCGCATCTCGAAGACTTCGTGCATTTCCTCGACATCCAGACCGCTGACCACGGCGCCGCGATTGGGCCTCAGCGTCACCAGCCCCTGTGCATCGAGACGGCGAAAGGCTTCGCGTACAGGCATGCGGCTCATGCCGATTTCGCTGGCAATGTCCTCGGCGATCAGCCGGTCGCCCTTGCGATAACGACCAGCGCAGATGCCCTCCAGCAGAAAGTTATAGGCCTCTTCCTCGGCAGTCATCGGTTGGCGTTGATCGTAGGCGGGAGCGAATTGCATGGCAGCACCTTTTGTCTTTTTGTATCCAATTATCCACGGATACAAAAAAGCACGATGCATGCCAGAGTCCGCAGGAATGCGCCAAGCAGTTGATTTTAATGATTTAAGGAAAGTAATCGGCGCACGCGGCGATGCCCGACCTTTGAGATTTGCTACCAGAAGGCTCATGGCGAGCCCCGCAAAGGTGCAGAACGGTAGCTGAGTAACACTCAACTGAACGGCACCCTTGCGGTACGTTTCACTGTGTCACCACCACCTTCCCAATCATCTGCGGGTGCAACACGCAAAAGTACTCAAACTCCCCCGGCGTATCGAACACCCAGGAAAAACTGTCATTGGTGTCCAGCGCTCCCGAGCGAAACACCTTGTGGGTTTCCGCCACGGTGTGCGGGATCTGATCGTCATTGACCCACGTCACCTTGGTGCCCACGGCCACGGTCAGGTCCTTGGGGCCGAACATGAATTCCTTGATGTCGACCTTCACTTCCGCCGCCCACACCGGCATCGCCAGCAGCAGGCACACCAGCGTCAACAGTCGCATTTTCATCGGTTCGCCCTCGGTTAAACCAGTGTCGAATCAATCAGTGCCAGCGGGTGATCGCCCTGGGTCGCGCGCACCTCGGTGATTCCCAGGTAATTGCGCAGTTGATCCGCCGCTACCGTCATCGGCCCCGGTGACGGCGCTGCGCCCGGTGCTGGCTGTGGATAGGCCGTGCCTCGGGCGGTGTGGAAGGTGATGTTGCCTTCGACTTTCTGAATGACCTGATGGATGTGCCCGTTGAGCCCCGTCCCCGAGCCGTACTTGCGCAGCATCGCGATTGCCTGATCGCCGTCCTCGGTGCCCCAGCCCCACGGCTGATAAACCGTCCACAACGGGATGTGGGTGAACACGACGACGGGCGTACTGCTGCTGACGGCGCGCAAGTCATCGGCCAGCCAAGCCAGTTGGTCGGCGCCGAGGGTGGCTTCGTGGCCGGCCTGGAAGTTGAAGACATTGATCAGCGCAATGAAGTGCACGCCGTGGTCATCGAAGCTGTACCAGCCGTTGCCTTTGGTGCCCTTGCCGTAACGCTCCAGGTAAAGCTTGCCGCCGCCCTCGTCGAGGGTGTCGTGCTCACCGGGCACGTAATGCACGGTGGACGGCAGGCCTTTGAGCAATTGCGCGGCGGTGTCGAATTCCTCAGGCTTGGACAGGTGAGTGATGTCGCCGGTGTGCAAGATCAGCGACGGCCGTTTGGGCAGCGCGATGACCTTGTCGATCGCCACCTGCAGGGTCTTGACTGGCTCCGGATTGGCTTCCTTGTTGAAGCCGATGTGCGAATCGCTGATCTGCACGAAGTGAAAGGTGCTGGCCAGCGCCTTGGGATCGCTGACGTTGCCCGTTTCATCCAGCGCAAAGGCTTTGGGGATGCCGCCGCTCAAGGCCCAGAGCACCCCGGCCCCGGCCCACGCCGAGCATTTGAGCAGGGTTCGCCGGTCTGGATCGAGCGGACCATCGGTGCGCAGCGGGTGTTTTGCTTGAATGTCCATCGGTGTGTCCTCGCGGGCGAACTACAGTGAGGTAGCTGACACGAGGTAAACCTTTCGGCGCGAAGCTTTATTCCACGGCAAAAAATAAATGTTTTTGCGCGAATAAAACCCGCCGCAGCACGGTTATAGGGGTGTGACGGTGCGGAACCCACCATGAAGCGATTTGAGGAACTGATTGCGCCCCATCTGGACGCGGCCTACAACCTTGCGCGCTGGCTCACCGGCAACGACAGCGCCGCCCGCGATGTCGTGCAGGAAAGCGCCCTGCGCGCCTTCCGGTTTTTGCAGCGCTTCGCCGATGGCAACGCCAAGGCGTGGTTTCTGACCATCGTGCGCAACGAAAGCTACACCTGGCTCAAGGCTTCGGCCGGACATCGCTGGGTCGCCATCGATGACGACATGGCAGCTGACGAAGGCCCGCTGAGCCACAGCCAGACCCCGGAACTGCTGGCCATTCACACGGAAAATGCCGCGTTGCTGCAGCAAGCGCTGTGCGCCCTGCCGCCGGTGTTTCGCGAGGTGATTGTGCTCAAGGAACTCGAAGACCTGCCCTACAAGGACATCGCCCTGGTGGTCGATATCCCCATCGGTACCGTCATGTCCAGACTGGCCCGGGCGCGTGCCCTGCTCAAGCTCGAACTACTGAAGTTGCACGATCATGAATGAACTCGACTGCACGGTTTGCCAGACACAGTTGCACGGCTATCTGGATCAGGAACTGGATCCGGCCACGACTGCGCAAGTGGCAGCGCACTTGAGCACCTGCGCCGAGTGCGCGCGGCTGCAGGATGAAGCGAAGTTGCTCAAGATCAGCGTGAAGCGCCATGCAACCTACTACCCGGCCCCGGCCTCACTGGTGGCCAGCGTATTGGCCGCTGACAAACCCGCGCCCGGGCTCATGCAGGGTTGGCGAAACTGGTTGGCCCCGGCGTTTTCCGCAGCTGCGCTGGCCCTGGCGATGGTGCTGTATGTCGCCACCCCGGGCAGCGAGCAACCCTTGATCGACGAGGCCGTCTCCAGCCATGTGCGCTCGTTGATGGGCGAACATCTCAACGACGTGGTGTCCTCCGATCGCCACACCGTCAAACCGTGGTTCACCGGCAAACTCGACTTCTCGCCCCCGGTGTTCGACTATACGGCGCAAGGCTTCCCCCTGCTCGGTGGACGTCTGGATTACCTGCAACACCAGACCACCGCCGCCCTGAGTTACGGGCATGCCAAGCACATCATCAACGTGTTCATCCTGCCGACGAGCGAGGCCGACAGAGCCGTGCAAAGTCAGAGCGTTCGTGGGTTCAATGTGGTGTCGTGGCAGGCCGGGCACATGCGTTTCGTGCTGGTGTCCGATGTGGAGAAAGCTGAGCTGGAGGCGTTGGGGCAGTTGCTCAGGAAGGGGCCTTAAGAACCCAGTGTCAGGAAAAGCCTCCTCTTTGCGACGAGGCTCTCCTCCCCCTCTGCTATCAAAATCAAGGTCAATGATCATTTCTAATCATCGCTACCCTGATCGCCCAGATGCTTTGCTTTTGCTCTGAACAACGGAGGCTCCTTTGCGCGAAGCTCTTCATAAAGCGTTGGGTGGTAAATCTGCGGCACTTCCTCGGTGGCCCACCAGGCCCAGTACAGCCCAGCGACCATGACTGTACTCACGAGGAACCAGCCGCTAAATCCAATGATAGCGTTCAGCGCGAGCATCAAGGTCTCGACGTCGTTGCTGATACCCACCCATGCATTGAAAACCCCGAACACCCCCAAGCCGAATATCAGCTCTCCAGCCTGGTATCGGTTAGCTCGTGCCTCGTTCCTCATGGACTCGGCGGACTCCCAACGCTTCCAGGCAAATTCATCGTCCTTCCTGATACTGTGTTCCCGCAACGCGCCATGTGTCACGTAACCATGAAGCATGTCATACCGCACATGCCCTTCGAACCATTGCCAGGGCAGATAAATACCCGCAATACACGCGAATCTGGCGATCGCCGGGATCACTAGCGACACGATCAGGCAAAACGATGTGACACCCACGAAAACTGTGCCCAGACGCTCCCACAGCATCGCCATATTGCCGGAAAAGCCCATGAGATTCTGATGCAGTGCAAAGGCGCAAAGCGAGTCCAGAAACAGACATACATAGGTGAGTTTCAATGCCCATCGTAACTCCCAGGCTTTTTCGAACACGGCTCCGGGCAATCCGGCGATGGGATTTGCCGATTTGAGGCCGTCTTTGTTTTGATCCACGTTTACAACTCCATTGTCTTGAAAATGCAAATGGGCGACTACAACGCCAGGCATGGCCTTCTTCGCAGCTTGAATATTCAAGATGCCAGACCGTACGTAAGACTCTCAACTCAACTACCTGCAGTTCCTCGTACTGAACCCGCCGAAGCACTCCCGGTCATCGTGTGCTTTTACTGGTTTCAAGGCAAAAAACCTGCACATTCACTACGCTTGGGAAATCCGCGTCAGCGCAATGCCCACAAACGCATTGAACATTGCGCTCAGGCTGCTGTTCCAGATGGGTTCAGACCCAGGATCAAGGACGTGCATATGGACATTTTCACTTCCGCCGCGCCTGTTCCGCCTCAGCAAAGTGCAATCACCCGCCGTCTGGCCTTCGCGGTCGGCGCGCTGTTTATCGTCGGTGTGATGGCCGCGATCGGCACCTTGCTCGGCATTGCCGCTCGCCTGGATCGGGAGGATGTCGACGAGACCCGTTTTTACACCGCTCGTGCCTTGGAAAACCGCATCGCCGCGTCCAAAAGCTACATCACCAGCTACGCCGACTGGACCACGGCCTACGAACACCTGCACACCAAGGTCGACACCGACTGGGCCTACACCCAGCAAAACATCGGCAAAACCCTGTTCACCAGTGATGGCTATGACGGCGTGTTTGTGCTCGATCGACAGCGCACCAAATACGCCGTGGTACAAGGCCTGCAGGACGAGGGGGAGATTTCGCGCCTGCTCAACGTTTCTGTGGCGTCGTTGATCGATCAGGTGCAAAGCCAGGCCGATTTGACCGTGCCGATCAATACCTACTCACTGTTCGAGGGCTGGCCGGCACTGGTCACGGCCGCAGCGATCCTGCCCAACGATGATCGCCCATTGGGCGATCCGCAACAGACATCGGTACTGGTGTTCGTCGACAAGTTGACCCCCACCAAGCTGCAGGCGCTCGGTACCGCCTACGGTCTGCAGAACCTGACCTTGATCCCGGATGAACAACCCGCCGGGGAACAACCGCGGGTACCGCTGGGCAGCACTGGTTACAGCCTGACGGCGGACCTCGAACGGCCTGGCCAGCAATTACTGTGGTCACTGCTGCCAACACTCGGCGCCGTGCTCGTAGTGCTGATGCTGTTGACCGCGTATTTCTTGCGCCATGCGTTGCGCTCCTCAACCTACGTCGACCACAGTTTCAGCACGCTGCAAGCGTCAAATCAGGCACTGGAAGCGGCCAACCACGCGCTGGAAGCCAGTGAAGAACGTTTCCGCGCGGTGGCCGAAGCGGCGTCGGACTGGATCTGGGAAGTCGACAACCAGCTGCGCCTGACCTACCTCTCGGCGCGCTTCAGCGAGGTGACTGGTTACCCGCAAACCCAGTGGCTGGGGCAAGGCATCGGACAATTGGTGTCGTGCGATACCACGCCGCTGGAGCTGTGGCTGAAAAAGCTCAGCGAAGACAGCAATGCCAGCGACCTGCGCTGCACCTACCGCGACCACGCCGGGCAACAACGTCACTGTCGGTTGTCGGCGCGGCCGATCATCGACAAATACGCCGTAGGCGGTTATCGCGGCACCGCCAGCGACATCACCGACGAAGTCGCCGCCCATGCGCAGATCCAGCATCTGTCGATGCACGACGCCCTCACCGGCCTGCCCAATCGCAACCAGTTGGCGCGCTATCTGGATGACGCGCTGCTGCTCAAGGAGCACGCGCCGCCGCTGTCGCTGCTGGTGATCGACCTGGACAACTTCAAGCCGATCAACGATTCCCTCGGGCACCCGGCCGGCGATGCGGTGCTGCAGGAAGTCGCCAGTCGCCTGCGCGAATGCACCCGTGAACACGACATTGTTGCGCGTCTGGGTGGCGACGAATTTGTCGTGGTGCTCAATGGCATGGACAGCCGCCAAGAGGTCGACCGGTTCTGTACCCGACTGGTCGAGAGCCTGCACCAACCGCTGACCTTCGAACATCATCCGCTGCACGTGGGTGCAAGCATCGGCATCGCCCTGAGCCGGCGTCAGGGCTTCATGCCGAGCGAGTTGATCCGCTGCGCCGACATCGCGCTGTATCAGGCCAAGTCCGAGGGTAAAAACACCTGGTGCTATTTCGAAGCGCACATGAGCGACCAGATCCAGACGCGCCGGCAGATGGAAAGCGACTTGCGCGGCGCGCTGAAGAACGACGAATTCCTCCTGCACTACCAGCCGCGCTACACCGTCGACGGCAAGCACATCGTCTCGGTCGAAGCCCTGGTGCGCTGGCAGCATCCGACCAAGGGCCTGCTCGGGCCGGACCTGTTCATCGGCCTCGCTGAGCAGACCGACCTGATCGTGCCGCTGGGGCGCTGGGTGCTGCGCGAAGCCTGTGAAACCGCCCTCACCTGGCCGTCGGACATTCTGCTGTCGGTCAACCTGTCGCCGGCGCAGTTCGCCCTCAGCGATGTCGTCGAAGACGTGCGCGAAGCACTGGTGCAGACGCGTTTCCCGGCCAGTCGTCTGGAGCTGGAAATCACCGAAAACGTGATGCTCGTCGACACCGACGGTGCGCTGGCCACCATGAATGCGCTCAAGCAACTGGGTGTACGGCTGAACATGGATGATTTCGGTACCGGTTACTCATCCCTCGGTTACCTGCGTGCGTACCCGTTCGACGGGATCAAGATCGACAAGCGTTTCATTGCCTCGATCAGCCACGGTGCCAACGATCGCGCCGTGGTGCAGGCGATCATCGGCCTGGGCAAAGCCATGGGCCTGACCGTCACCGCAGAAGGCGTCGAGACCGAGGAGCAACTGGACATTCTCGGCAAGGATCAATGCAACGAGGTTCAGGGCTACTTCATGAGTCGGCCGATCGACAAGGCGGCGTTCGCGCAGTTGTTGAAAACCGCCAGGGCCGAGCCGGCCACTCATCCTTCACCGAAGAAAGGCCGCGTCATTTAGCCAGTCGGGCATCCCTGCCCGCGCTCGACACTACAGCGCCGCTGTCGATCTTCTTCGCCGCCGCGTCGCTGATCCAGGTGTGCCAGGTTTGGCGTGGCGCTGACCTATACCCGACCGTTCGGCGATCACAGTTACGACGGTCAGCCGCTGGTCTGCTTGGCCATTATGCGGCCCTACACGACGGGAAGCGATCGGCCATCACGCGCCAAGTATGGCGACTTCAGCCAGCCCAGGCTTGCAACAGTGGTGCTGGAAGGACGGTACTCACATCCGATCCATCCGGTGTACCCACGATGTTCCAGAGTCGCGAACAATTCAGCAAAGTTTACGGCGCCTGTACCTGGCTCGTGACGACCTGGGCAGTCTGCAATCTGCACGTGGACGGTTCGCTCATAAAACCGGGACAGAACATTGGCGGCGTCACCCGACAATAGCTGCGCATGGTAAAGATCGAGTATCAGTCCAATGCTCGGGAAGGTCTCCAGTACCCGTTGCGCCTTACTGAAATCCGACATGTAGTACCCCGGAATTTCCTTTGGGCTGATCACTTCGATCAGGGGCTGCAAACCCTGATCCTCGAAATATTTGACTGCATATTCCAGGTTGCTCATGAAACTGCGCTCAGCCGACACCTGTGCAGTAATCCCGGACATGATGTGCACTTTCGGGCAACCCAACACCTTTGCATAGCGCGCGGCCAGGGCTAAACCTGTGTGGAACTCTTCTTCCTTGCCTTGCAGCGCAGCAATGCCCTTGGTGACGCCGGCCGGTGCAGCGAACTGGATCAGAGGTAGAGAGTATTGAGTCAAGTGTGCGGCCAGGTGACTGGCGTCAAATTCATAGGGTGAAGGAAACTCCACCGCTTTGAATCCAGCGGCCGCAGCTGCTTCGATACGCTGGAGAAACGGCAAATCGTTGAATTGGAAGCCGAGATGAGCATTGAACTGAAGCATTCGATTCAAATCCTTTTTGAAAGAGGCTATTCATCTGCCTGGAGGCGATCCTCGAGATGGCGACCACGAAGTGATCGCCGGCATCTTAGAGAGGCATTTCCATCACGAAAAATATTAGTTTGTGATTTATTTCATCACTGATTGTTATGCTTTGGGTTTCGATCCGGGTGTGACAGGCATGAATCTCAAAGCGTTGATGTACTGCGTGGAAGTTGCGCGGCAAGGTAGTTTCACCAAAGCCGCGCAGAGCCTGCACATCGCTCAACCAGCACTGAGCATGGCCATTACTCGATTGGAGGAGGAACTGGGGGTTACGCTTTTCAACCGCGCGGCACGACAAATCACCGTGACGGCTGAAGGAAAAAGCTTTCTTGCACGTGTCGAAGTCGCTTTGCTTGAACTAGACATGGCACGCCAGGAACTGCGGGATCTGGCGCAGGTACACAGCGGTGAAATTCGTCTCGGCGTGCCTCCCATGTTCGGGATCAATTACATTCCGCAGGTACTCAATGCTTTTGGCAAAAAGTATCCAGGCATCGTCATGACGGTTGTTGAAGGCAGTGCGGATGACATCAGCCAGAGACTGGAAAGCCGTGACATTGATGTCGCCCTGCTGGAGTCTCGTCGAGTCGAGAGCGGATGGGACTCCGTTTTGTTAGGCACCGACGAGATGGTGCTGTGCATGAACGATAGCCACCCGCTTTCGGGCGAGTCCTTTATCGAGGCCTGGCGTCTACAAGATGAAAAAATGGTGCTTTTTGACCAGTCATTCCTGCAACGCCACATGTTCGACACCTTCTGCGACGCCTCCGGAGCCCGCTATCGAATAGCATTGCAGACCAATTTCGTCTCACTGGTCATCAAGGCAACACTGGATGGAATGGGCGCCTCTACGCTGCTGCGCTCCATTCAACGATGTGTACCCGGCATGCTCGGGGTTCCGTTCAAACCGGCACAGACCATGAGTTTCAGTCTGTGCTGGCGGGCTAACGAATACTTGTCTGTGGCAAACAAGCGGTTTGTCGAGTTTGCTCAAACCACCGGTTTCTTCGGTAAAGCAACCGAGCCAGGCAGCCCCTCTGCGGGATAAATCCAAGCGACAACCCTTGGTTGAAAACGATTTCTGACCTATTCGAGTTGGTAATCCATCCAGATACGGTGTGTGCCATCGTTGTCGATTTTGATGCCTCCTGATCCCGATATCCCTTTCAAATCACCTGTACCACTGCCTCTGACGATGCAGAAAAACTCATCTGCCCGATCAGTGCCGGTCGTGGACGCAGAGTGGATGAAATTGAATGTGCCTTCTTTCCCGTTCAACGCACCTTTGAAGCTCTCAAGGGCGATGTAACTGCCCGTCCTGGCCGCCATGTCGAACGCGGCAGTAAAAGCGGTTGCAGAAACACCCTCGATAGCGCCCGAGTAGCACTTGTCCATGGTGCTGATAGACACTGGCAAGGACGTCGTAATCTCGGGGATTGGACTCAGGCCGGTTGCCTTGAAATTTCTGGTAGAAAAAGTGCCTGACGCTTCCATTCAAATCCCTCTCTATCCTTATGTGTGGGGTTGTGATTCTACTCCCCAGGACAGCACCGCGCCAAAAACGCTTTGCGCAGCTGGAAAACCTCTGACAGCGAACACTCACGACCACCCCACTACAAATACCAGCGATACTCCCGCGCGCTGATCTCCTGCATGAACGCCAAGTGATCCTGACGCTTGTTCTCGCAATACACGTCGACGAACTCCGCTCCCAGTCCCGCCCGCAGTTGCGGCTGGTGTTGCAGGGCGCGCACCGCGTCGAGGATTTCGGTGGGGAAAGCGATGCCGCTGTTGCGGTCGTCGTTGAGTGGCGGGATCGGTTCTTTGCCGGTTTCCAGCCCGTGCTCCAGACCCACCAGAATCGCCGCCAGCACCAGATACGGGTTGGCGTCGGCGCCGGCCAGACGGTATTCGATGCGCAGGTTCTTCGTGTCCGACTCGGGAATGCGCAGGCATGCGTCACGGTCTTCGTAACCCCAGCTCGCCTTGGTTGCGGTGTTCACCGTGCCGCTCAAGCGGCGCATGGCGTTCTGGTTCGGCGCGAAGATCGGCATGCTGTGCGGCAGCAAGTCCAGGCACCCGGCCACCGCGTGGCGCAGCGGCTGGTGGTGATTGGCGGCCAGCAGGTTATTGCCCGCCGCGTCATACAGGCTGACGTGCACATGCATGCCACTGCCCGGATGCTCCACGTACGGTTTGGCCATGAAACTGGCGCGGTAGCCGTGCTTGAGTGCAACGCCACGGGTGCTGCGACAGAACAGCGCCGCCCAGTCGGCGGCACGCAAACCGTCGTCCAGATGACCGAAATTGATCTCGAACTGCCCCGGCCCCAGTTCCGCCGTAATCACTGTGGCATCGATGCCCTGAGCCCGCGTGGCTTCGACCATGTCGTCCAGTACCGGGGCGAAACGTGACAGGCGCTCGATGTGCATGTTCGGCTGATCATCGGCGTCGTCGCTCAATTCGTCGCGGGGGAATTGCGGCAGGCCGTCACGCAGTTTTTTGTCGAACAGGTAGAACTCCAGTTCGAACGCCACCACCGGATAAATGCCCTTGCGCGCCAGTCGGTCGAGCACTTGCGCGAGCACTTCGCGGGGTTCGAACTCGATCGGCTTGGCGGTGCCGTCGGAGGTAATCAGCATCTGCCCCAGCGGTTGCGCTTCCCAGGTCACCGGTTTGAGTGTGCCAGGGACCAGGCGGCGCACGGCATCCGGGTCGCCGTCGTTGAAGCAGTAATCGCCGATCTTGAACAAACCGCCCTGCACGCCCAGCAGCACGCAGTTTTGCGGCAGCTTGAGCGCACTGCCCGCGGCGACTTTTTCGAGCATTTCCACTGGATAACGCTTGCCGTAGAAGTGCCCCGGAATGTCCAGAGAAATCAAATCGACATAACGCACCTCCGGGTAGCGTTGGCGAAACGCACGCACTTCAGCGAGCAGGTCAGAGCAGACAGCGTCCATCGTCGGTGTTCCTTTGGTTGTTGTCAGGTGTAGACCCAGAGCACGCGCGTGAGCTGCAGGGTGAGATTGCCGTAACGGCAACGGGCATGACTGTCGAATTGAAAGCTGTCGCCGGGGCGCAGCGTGACCGGGTCTTCGTCATCGCCCAGCCACAAGCTCAGTTCGCCTTCGAGGACGTAGCCGCCCTGCTCCGAGCTGTCGCTCATGTGTCGGTCGCCACTGCTCGCGCCCGGTTCCAGATGACTTTCGAGCATAGAAAACGACGCGCGCATCTGCGGCGATACGAGAATGTCGGTAATGCCGTTGGCGTAATACAGCGTGCGGCGCTCGTCCGGGCGAGTGACCCACGGCACTTGCCTGGGTTTGGGCAGGCTGTAGAAATAGGTGGTTGGTACGCCGAGGGTTTCGCTGATTGCGGTGAGGTCGGCCACGGTCGGGCGCGATAGACCGCGTTCGACCTGCGAGAGAAAGCCCACCGAACGGCCGATTTTGTCGGCCAGCTCTTTAAGGGTGTACTTCTTGTGCTTGCGCAGGTCGTGGATCAGGATCGCCAACGCAGCGATTTCTTCTTGCTTGTTCATGGGCGGGGTTCCAGAAAATCTTTCATCAAATGCTGTCGCGCAGTCGGTACCAGGCCTTGCCGATGGCTTCCAGCGGTGCGGCGAGATATTTGCCGCCGGGGAAACTGCCATTGCTCAGGCCCTGATACAACGCCAATTCATCCTCTTGGCCGAGAATCGCATCGGACACTGCACGGGCGGCGGCCAGCGTCGGCAGTACGCCGTGGCCCGAATAACCCTGCAACCAATAACGCTGGCCCTCGCAACCTATGTCCGGGGTGCGCTTGATCGTCAGGTCGATATGCCCGCCCCAGGCGAACTCCAGCTCGACGCCTTTGAGCTGTGGGAACACCCGTTCGAGAAACGGCCGGGTGGCCGCCGCGATGTCCTTGGGCATGCCGCCGAGATAGGTACAGCCGCCCCCGAACAACAAGCGGTTGTCGGGCGTGCGGCGGAAGTAATCGAGGACGAACTGATTGTCGGTCACGCAGACGTTGCTCGGCAGCAGCGCGGTGGCTTGCTCCGACGTCAGCGGCGCGGTGGCCACCTGATAGGTGCCGACCGGCAAGATGCAGCTGGCGAGTTGCGGGTCGAGTTCATCGAGATAGGCGTTGCAGGCCAGCACCAGCACGTCGGCCTTCACCGAACCGCGCGCGGTGTTGACCCGCCAACCACCGCCCTCAGGCTGATAACTCAACGCCTTGCTTTGTTCATGGATGCGCCCACCGGCACGCTCGATGGCGGCGGCCAGTCCGAGGGCCAGTTTCAGCGGATTGAGGTGCGCGCCCTCGGCATCGTAGAGGCCGGCCTGATAACGCTCGCTGGCGACCCATTGCGGCAAGTCTTCACGGGGAATGAATTGCAGTGCATCGTGGCCCCACTTGTGACTGGCTTCGTGTTGCCATTCGGTCAGCAGGCTGACCCGACGCGGCATCACCGACGTCCACAAATGCCCCGGGCGATAGTCGCAATCGAAGCCGTGACGCCCGGGCAGTGCGCGCAACTCCTGCGCGGCCCAACGCATACCGTCCCACAGGCGTTTTGCCCGTTCATGCCCCAGCGCGGCTTCCAGCGGCGGCATGTCGCACGACCAGCCCAGAATCGCCTGCCCGCCGTTACGCCCCGACGCGGCCCACGCCACACGACTGGCTTCCAGCACCGTGACACGCTTGCCGGCCAAGGCCAGACGCAACGCCGTGTGCAAGCCACTGAACCCCGCGCCGATGATCACCACATCGCTGTCCTGCGCGCCTTCAAGCGCCGGTCGTTGGCTGAGGATATCGGCACAACTGTGGGCGTAGTAGCTGTCGACATGGCGCTGGGATTGCAGAAACATTCGCGGCCTCGTGAAATTCTGTTCTTGTAATTTCATGAAAATCTACAGAACAAATTTCATATCGGCAAGCCGCGAAGCGCTTGTCGGTCGTTATCAGGGCTTCAGGCGCTACAGCGGCAGCTCAACCCTGGCCAGCAAGCCACCGCGACTGCGATTACTCAACGTCAGCTCCCCGCCCTGCTCGCGCACAATGGCCCGCGCCGACGACAGCCCCAGCCCGACACCACCGGTTTCGCGGTTGCGCGAGGTTTCCAGGCGGAAGAACGGATCGAATACCCGCTGCAACGACGCGTCAGGAATTCCCGGCCCCTCGTCAGTGACATCGATACAGATGCTGTAGCCGTCACTGCGCAGCGCAATGGTTGGCTGCTGCGCATACTTCTCTGCGTTTTCCAGCAGGTTGACGATCACCCGTTTGATCCCCAGCGGACGCCCCTCATACACCAGATGCGCCGGGCCGCTGAAACCGATGGCGATGTGCTGGTCGCGGTAGTCGTCGATGATCGTCTGCAGCAACTCCGACAGGTCGAACGCGGTGGTTTGCTCCGGCTGGGTGTCTTCGCGAAAGAACGCCAGCGCGGCGTTGATCATCGACTGCATCTCTTCGATGTCACGGATCAGTTTGTCCTGATGATCAAAGTCTTCCATGAACTCGCTGCGCAGGCGCATCCGGGTCAGTGGTGCGCGCAAGTCGTGGGAAATCGATGCGAGCATGTGCGTGCGTTCGCCGATGTAGTGCTGAATCTGCGCCTGCATGGTGTTGAAGGCGATGATCGCCTGGCGGATCTCGTCCGGGCCTTCGATCTTGATCGGCGGCGCACGCAGATCGCCGCCGAAGCGTCGGGCGGCGCTGGCGAAACGCTGCAGCGGTCTGGCCAGTTGGTACGTGGCAAGCCAGGCCACCAGCACCGTGGCGATCAGGCCCAAGGCAATGATGATCGCAATGCGTGTGCCGATGTCCAGTCCCCAGGAGCGTTCGCGCGATGAGAACAACAACCAGCTGGCATCCGGCAGTTGAACCAGCGCCGCATACCGGGCCCGCGGACTGTCGCTCGGCCAGTCAGCGGGATTGAACACCCGAATCTGTCGATCATCGCCCAACAACTGGTGCAACACCGATGCCTTGTCTGCTATGAGCAGCGTCCCCCCGGGTGGCAATCCGAATTCGTCGCGTTGCGCACTCCACATCACTTCCTGTGTCGGGCCGTTTGCCGCTTGCGCCAGTTGCGCGCGCAAAGGCGTCGGTGCGGCCTCGATCACCTTGACGGTGGCGGCAATCTGCTCCAGCAATCCGGTGCGTTCGATGGGCGGGCGCGCCCACGTTCCCGCCACCTCCACGAACAGGAAATTGAGCGCCAGCGAAGCGAGCATGGCCACGACGATGGTCAGCGCGATCCGCCGACTCAGCGGGTCGCGCCGCAAAAACCGGCGGATCATGAGCGCGTGACCTTGGCCGTGAACATATAACCGCCGTTGCGCACCGTGCGAATCAGGTCAGGGCGTTTACTGTCCGGTTCGATCTTGCGCCGCAGGCGGCTGACCTGCACATCGATGCTGCGATCAAAGGCGTCGTGGCCCTGGCCGCGAGACAGGTCGATCAGTTGTTCGCGGGTGAGGATGCGTTGCGGGTGTTCGAGAAACACCACCAGCAGATCGAACTCGCCACCGGACAGCGGAATCATCACGTTTTGCGGCGAACGCAGTTCGCGGCAGGTGATGTCCAGGTGCCAACCGGCGAAAGCGACTACCGGCCGCGACGGCTCGCTCACGGGGCCGACCTGCTCACCGGCGCGGCGTTGCACAGCGCGCAGGCGGGCCAGCAGCTCACGCGGGGCAAACGGTTTGGTCACGTAGTCATCCGCGCCCAGTTCGAGGCCTACGATGCGGTCACTCAATTCGCCCATGGCGGTCAGCATGATGATCGGAATGCCCATCTGTGCCCGCACTTTCTGGCACAGGCTCAAGCCACCTTCACCGGGCAGCATCAGGTCGAGAATGATCGTGTCTGGACGCTGCTGCGCAATCGCCGCCCACATCGCTACGCCGTCAACGGCCACATCGACCTCGTAGGCGTGCTGGACGAAGAACTTCTTCAGCAAGGCGAGAATTTCCACGTCATCGTCGACGATCAGCAGTCTGCTCACGTTCACAGGATCCTCAGGCCAAAAAAGAACGCATCTAAAACTATTCCGGCGCCCGGGTCATTTATTTCAATCGAGCAACATTCCGTCGCCCCGGACATCAAGCGGACATTGTCCGGCAAAAACCCTCTGCCACCCTGCACGCCTTCCAAAACAGGGGGCATCTCATGAAGGCTTTGCACAGCAGGTACACCGCCGAGGGACACGACACCCGCTATCCGTTGATTCTCAGCCAGCGCACCACGGCGCCTGAGCACGACACGCCGCTGCTGTTCCAGGAGTTTTGCCTGGGCTTGTCTGATGATCAAAGCCGCATCGTCTTGCGCCGCTATTTCGAGCAGTACGGCCCCTCCCAGGCGCAATGGGTGGAGTACGTCCATTCGATTCCGACCGCCGACCTCATCCACTGGATCATGACCCACGGCCAGTTGCACATCGAGTGCTCGGACAATACTCCGCCACTCTCTCCCCCAACCACCGCCCGCGCTTGAACGACGTGGGTCAAAAGCGCAAAACAAGGATTCGCATGATAAGAAGCCATTGCTTGATGACACTGATGTGCACAGCGTCCCTGAGCCTGTCGGCCTGCAGCAGCAAAACCGTCGAGCCCGAGAAGTACACGGGGTTCCTGCACGATTACAGCGTGCTCAGCGAGCACAAGTCGCCCTCGGGCCAGACGGTGCTGGGCTGGGTCAGCCCGGCGCTGGCCCGGGGTCGCTACACCCAGGCCTATCTGGCGCCCAGCCAGTTCTACCCCAGCGCCGCGCCGACCGAGCGGATCCCGCTGAGCACACTGTCCGGCGTCACCGACTACTACGACGCGGCCCTCAGGCTCGAGCTGGGCAAGGTCATGCACCTGGTGTCCAGACCCGGTCCGAATACCCTGACCGTCAGACCGGCGATCACTCGCGTCGCTGCCAGCACCCAGGGCCTGCGCTTCTATGAATGGCTGCCGGTGACCCTGGTTGCCGCCGGCGTGAGTACCGCCACCGGCATCCGTGACCAGGACAGTGAAATCGCCACCGAGGTCTCGTTCGAGGACGGCTCCACCGGCGAAGTGGTCGCCGAAGTCGTGCGCAAGGGCACCGGCGTGCCGCTGGAAAACGACAAACAGGTGCTGACCGCCGATGACGTCAAAGGCGTGCTGGACGGTTGGGCCAGTGACCTGGGCAAGTCATACGCGGCGATTCGTCGGTAACCCAACGTCCAGCTTCACTGCGCAAAGCGCTTCACGGCCGCATCGATAAACCGGCGAACCTTGGCAGTTTTCTGCCGGTTCGCCGTGTACAGCAGATGCATCGCTCGACTGGGCGCCTCGAAACCCTCCAGTAGCTGAACCAACTCTCCCGCACGCAAGGCCGGCTGAAGAAAATCCGCCGGCCCCAGCACGATGCCGAACCCATCCACTGCAGCCGACAACAAGGCCTTGCTCTCGTTGACGTGCAGACGACTGCTCACCGGCACGCTATACGCCTGCGAACCCTTGAAAAACTGCCACTCACGATCGGCCGGCCGCGACCAATAGGCATAACCGAGACATTCGTGTTCCTGCAAATCCGCCGGCACCTGCGGTGTCCCGCGCTCCGCCAGGTACGCGGGCGATGCGCAGACCACCAGTCGATAAGGTGCCAAGGGTCTGGCCGTCAGGCTGGAGGTGGCCAGGGGACCGATCCGGAAGGCCACCTCAAAACCCTCCTCCACCAGATCGACGGCGCGGTCGGTCAGATGCAGGTCGATTTCCACCTCGGGAAACTCGCGCAGAAACCCGGTCACGAACGGCATCAGGCTATAGGAACCAAAGGACACCGGCGCACTGACCTTGAGTTTTCCACGCGGTGTGTCGCTCATGATTTGCGCCAGTGAATCGGCGGCCTCGGCTTCACCCACGATGTGCTTGCAACGCTCGTAATACGCGCTGCCCAGTTCGGTCAGGCTCTGTCGGCGCGTGGTGCGATTGAGCAGCCGCGCACCCAGTCTCTGCTCCAGCGCGGCGACATGTTTGGCGACCATCTGCGCTGACATGCCCAAGCGTTGAGCGGCACTGGCATAGGAGCCTGCTTCGGCAGCCATTACAAAAGCTGCCATGCTGCCAAGACGATCCATTCGAAACTCCTGTTATCGAAAGCAAGTAACAAACCGCAATTTATCAGCATCTGGTTAGCAATCATCATAGGCCCTTCAAACCCGATCAAGGAGCACGTGATGCGTATTGGAATTGTTGGAGCCGGATTCATAGGGCGCGCCGTGGCGCAATTGCTGATTGCCGCCGGGCATGAAGCGATGCTGAGTAACTCGCGCGGGCCGCAAACAATGAGCAGCGTGCTCAGCGGTGTCGCCGGCTGCCAGATCGGCAGCGTCGAGCAGGCCGTGCAGTTTGCTGATGTGGTGCTGGTGGCGATTCCGTTCGAGCACTACCCCAGCCTGCCGTCTGAGTGGTTTGTGGGGAAAACCGTACTGGACGCCAACAACTATTACCCCGATCGAGACGGTCATATCGCGGTTCTCGATAATCATCAAAGCACCACCAGCCGTTTGCTCGCGCAGCATCTGACGGGGGCAACGGTGGTCAAGGTGTTCAATGCCATCCTTGCCGGTGATCTGCTGAAGGACGCACGGCCCGCGCACTCGAACGAACGCCGGGCGTTGCCAATTGCTGCTGATGATGCGCAGGCCAAGGCACTGGTCAGTCGACTTCTGGATGAAATCGGCTTTGATGCGGTCGACGCAGGAAACCTGGATGACAGCTGGCGATTCGAGCGTGCCAAACCGGCCTATTGCATCGCGTTCGACAAGGCTGGTCTGATCCAGGCCCTGGCGGCAGCCGAGCGCAACGTCGAATTGCCCCGGCGCTGGTAACGCCTGGAATGGCGCAAGTCTGAACAGCTATTTTTCGCGGCTATCCCACCACCCGGTCCGGCTTGCTGCCCGACCGGGGCTTGCTTCATCTGAGCGTGCGCAACCAGTCATGTTCGGGATGCAACAGCGTCAGATGCCGGGCCAGCCACTGGCGCTCTTCAGCAGACAAAAGCGGCAGTGCTCTGTTGAAGTCACTGCGATCTTTTTCCCGAGTGTTTTTGGCTTTGAACAACAGCGTTGCCGCCGGGCGCAAATAAGCAATGCCGTACGGGCTGCGAGCGACCATTTCGCTGCGCGGATAAAAAATCGCCGGGGCTCTTTTATACACCCAGGTGTCCGGGGTGCCGGGCTCGATCATCACGTCCACCCGCCAGGCACTGGCAGCCTTGTCATAACCCCAGACCTGAAAAACGTCGCTCGCGGGAATGCCGCCCTCCGGCAGAAACTCGAACGAACCGTCTTTGACCGCGTAGAAATCGAGATCCCCCAACGCTTGCCGGAAACAGCAGAAATCATTGCGCAGGACGGTGAACTCCAGGTCGCTGTGCGCGCGGGTTTGCACCCCCATCCATAAATCCAGCGCCCATCCACCGACTACGCACCAAGGCCGCGAAACCTTTCGCAACCTCTGCGATAACTGCTCGGGCGTCCACGGCAGCCACGCCTGCTGATCCGGTACGCTCATGTGCCCTGCTCCTTCCATCAAGTTCACAGGCGCCAAATGTACAAGAGGCAGGCGATCTGCCGCGTCATTTTTTATCAGGTGGCGAGCGAGCTTGCTCTCGCTGCGGCGCGTTCAGCGGCAGGTGCGGGGCGAGTATTCACCGAGACCTTGCGCAACAGAAAGTACGACAGCGCCGGAATCAGGATCAGTGCACCGAGCATGTTCCACAGGAACATGAACGTCAGCAGGATGCCCATGTCCGCCTGAAACTTGATCGGCGACCAGGCCCAGCACACCACGCCGGCCGCCAGGGTAATGCCGACCAGCCCCACCACGCGCCCAGTGAACGACACTGCGTTGCGATAAGCCTGGGACAACGACAGGCCCTGGCGCTGGTACTGCAGCTGCACGCTGAGCAGGTACAGCGCGTAATCCACGCCGATTCCCACCCCCAATGCGATCACCGGCAGGGTCGCGACTTTTACGCCGATGCCCATTACCACCATCAACGCCTCGCAGAGGATCGAGGTCAGCACCAGTGGCAGCAGCGCTACGAGTGTGGCGCGCCAGCTGCGGAAGGTGATCAGGCAGAACAGCGTCACCGCCGCGTAGACGTACAACAGCATGGTGCGATTGGCTTCGCGCACCACAATGTTGGTCGCCGCTTCGATCCCGGCGCTGCCAGCGGCGAGCAGGAACTGGCGGTCAGCACTGCTGTTTTCCCGGGCGAACTTATCCGCCAGCGCCACCACCGCATCCAGCGTCTCGGCCTTGTGGTCCTTCAGGAAGGCAATCACCGGCATCAGCGAGCAGTCGGTATTGAACAGTTCCGGTGAGTTGACCGAGGCCTGTTGCGCGGCGTAATTGAGCACGTCCTGATTGCGCTGGATGCTGTTGAGCTTGGGGTTGCCTTCGTACGTGCCGGCGGTGATCTGCCGCACTGCGTTGACCAGCGACGCCGTTGCTTGCACGCCGGGGTTCTGCTGCAGCGTCCAGGCCAGCCGATCGGCCAATATCAACGTTTTATAGTTCAGGCAGCCTTCGGGCGGAGTCTTGATCATCACCGCGAACAGGTCGCTGGACAGTGCGTAATGCTGAGTGATGTAAGCGTTGTCGCGGTTATAGCGCGAGTCGGCGCGCAGCTCCGGGGCGCCACTTTGCAGGTCGCCGATCTTCAGTTGCAGGCTGATGACGAAACCGCCGATGCCCATCAACAGCGCCACCAGCACCGCCCCCGTGGCCCATTTGACCGTGGTGAAACGGTCGAGCCAGTCCCACAGCTTGCCGAAGCCTTTGTGCCGCTCGGCCCGGGTGTCGATCTGCAGCGCACGCTCCGCCGCTTTGGCGCCGACACCGACGTAGGACAGCGCCACCGGCATCAGCAACAGCGAGGTGAAGATCAGCACCGCGACGCCGATGCTCGCGGTGATCGCCAGGTCCTTGATCACCGGGATGTCGATCAGCATCAACACGGCGAAGCCCACCGCGTCGGCCAGCAACGCGGTGACCCCGGCAATGAACAAGCGGCGAAAGGTGTAGCGCGCGGCGACCAGTCGGTGAGTGCCGCGAGCGATGTCCTGCAGGATGCCGTTCATTTTCTGCGCGGCGTGGGAGACGCCGATGGCAAAGATCAGGAACGGCACCAGCACCGAGTACGGATCGATGGCATAGCCGAGCCAGGCAATGATGCCCAGTTGCCAGACCACCGCCACCAGCGAGCAGCCGACCACCAGCAAAGTGCTGCGCACGCAGCGGGTGTAGAAGTAGATGATCAGCAGCGAGGTGATCACCGCCAACGCAAAAAACATCATCACTTGAATCAGCCCGTCGATCAGGTCGCCCATCAGTTTGGCGAAACCGATCACCCGCACCTTGTACGGGCCTTTGCCCTCGGCGCCGGCCTTGCGCGCCGCGCTGTCACCGGCAAACTCGATCTTGTCGCGCAATTGCTCTTCGAGCATCCGCGAGAAGCCGTGATAGTTGATCGGCTGGCCGCCCGCCGCCGCTTTGTCGAGCAGCGGCACCACCAGCATGCTCGACTTGTAGTCACTGGCCACCAGACTGCCGACGATGCCGGCGCGGGAAATGTTCTGGCGCAACTGTTCGATCTGCTCCGGCCGGCCCTGGTAGGCATCGGGCATCACCGGGCCGCCCTGAAAGCCTTCTTCAGTGACTTCGGTCCAGCGCACCGCCGGGCTCCACAGCGACTTCATCCAGGCGCGGTCAACACCGTCGGTGAGGAACAACTGATCGTTGACCTGCTTGAGCACATCGAGGTACGCCGGGTCGAAGATATCGCCCCGGGTGTTTTCCACCACCACCCGCACTGAATTGCCCAGGCCGCGCAATGACTGGCGATTTTCCAGGTAGTTCTGGATGTACGGCTGGCTCTGCGCAATCATCTTTTCGAAGCTGGGACGCAGCTCCAGACGGGTGACGGCCATGTAGCCCAGCAGCAGCGTGACCAGTGTCATCAACAGCATGAACAGCGGGCGGTGGTTGAACACCAGCCGTTCCAGGCGGTTGCCGCAATGGCGGTCGAAGTCACGCAGATCGCGGATGACCGGCATGCCGTCTTGCTCGATAGTGCCCATATCCGGGTTCTCGCTCTGAGGTTTTTATTCTTGTTGTGTGCGCAGGCTCAGCACGCCACGACTGCCGGCGAGCACCAGCGCACCGTTGGCGGCTTGTGCGGCGCCGGCCACTGGCACGGGTTCGACTTGCTGTTGCCACTGCAAATGCGCGTCATGGCCGTGGCTGAGCAACATCTTCCCGCCCTGGCTGAACAAGCGGTAATTGCCATCGGCATCGACGAGCCCGGCGGTGATGCTCACGTGCAGGCCGCTGGCCTGCGGCGTCCAGTTGTTGCCGCCGTCGGTGCTGCGCCAGATGTTGCCGCGCAGGCCATAGGCGAGCACTTCGCCGGGCTTGCCGAGCACACCGAAAAAGCTGCCCTGGTACGGCGTCGGCCGCGCAACGAAACGCTGGCGGGCGTCCTCCCACTTGAGCAGCAGGCCTTGCTCGCCGGCGATGTACAGCCCGTCGCCGGTCGAGGCGATGGCGTTGAGGTGAAAGCCTTGCGGGTTGTCGGTACGATCCTGGAACGGCGTCCAATGCTGGCCGCCGTCCGTGGTGCGCAGAATCAGGTTGAACACGCCGACCACATAACCGAGCTGCTCGTTGGCAAACCAGACATCCAGCAACGGTTTGTCGGCGCCCTGCTCCACCAGCCGCTGACCTTCAGCCACCAGCAACGGCCACTGCGGATTGTCGGGTTCGGCGCGGGCCAGCGCGCCGTAGTGCTCGACCAGCAACGCGCCGATCTGCCGGCCATCGAGTTGCTTGCACCAGGTCGCCCCGGCGTCGTCGCTGTGCAACACCACGCCGTCGTTGCCGACCGCCCAGCCTTGCGTCGGCGAAGCAAAGTTGACCGCGCTGAGGTCAGCGCTCACCGGTACGGTGGCCTGCTGCCAATGCTGGCCGGCGTCATCGGAATAGACGATGTGCCCGCGCTGCCCGACCGCAACCAGTCGCTCCCCGGCGCGGGCCACGCCGGTCAACGGACTGCTGGCGGCCAGCGCGCTGACCTTGGCCGGCAGGTCCAGCACATCGACATAATCGCCGGCAGCAACCCAACCCTGAGCCAGCATCAGCAATGCGCCCAACGCCCACTGCCGGTGTTTTGTATGCGCATGCATGACGCGTCCCCTAGCGAATACCACTGCCGGCCAACGATTCCGAGGACCACTGCGCTTTCGAAAGCGGCTCGATGTACTTGATGCCGCCGTACGGCCCCACCACTCCGTTGATGTTGTACGAACCGCCGACCAGGTCGTAGATCATGAACGGCGTGGAGTCCGGGACCTGCTTGTCGTAGCTCTGGCTGAGGAAAGCGAACGAGCCGCGATACAGCTGACCGCGAGCGTCGTATTGATCGGAGGCCAGAGCGGTCCAGCTGTCTTCATCCAGATAGAAGCGGCGCTTCTGGTAGATGTGCCGCGCGCCGGCCTTGAGCGTGCCTTCCACCACCCAGACCCGGTGTTTTTCCCAGCGCACATAGTCCGCAGCGAGGTGATTGGCGGTGGTCAGCGCTTTCGGATCCTGGGCATAAGTCAGCTTGTAGGTGTTGTAGGGCACGATCATTTCCTGCTTGCCCAGCAGCTTCCAGTCGTAGCGGTCCAGCGCGCCGTTGAACACGAACACATCGTCGTAGGTGCCCGCGCCGGCGGTGCCAGGATTAGGCGTGTCGTAGGCCAGGTTCGGTGCCAGCTTGACCCGGCGCTGCCCTGGCAAGTACTGCCAGGCACGGCGCGGTTGCTGCAATGGGTTCGCGGCGTCCTTGAGCATGATCGCTTCGCCGGCCCGTCGTGCTGGCCCGGTGTACGACAGTTTCATCTGGTAGTAGATATCGGCGCTGTTGATCGGCTGCGTGAGGTTTTCGTAGATCGGATAGGAAATGAACGCCTGCCCGGTGATCGCGAGGCTCGCCACGCCCGCCGAGTCAACGTTCCACGAGTCGTACTTGGAATTGATGCTCACACCCTGATAGCGCAGCAGAAAATTCCACATCGCCTCGTTGCCTGATTGCGGAATCGGAAACGGCACCCCGGGCAGCACGTTGTCGATCGCCAGCCCGCCTTCCAGCGACTTGGCGCCAGTGGCGTTTTTCACCCCGTTGTCGAGCACCGCTTTGGGCAGTGAGACCGTGCGGTGAGTCGGGTACACATTGATATGGAAGCTGGGGAAGCGCTTGGCGAGTTCGACGCTGGTGGCGCTGAGTTCACCCTTGTACTGCTCGACGTTTTTGCCATCGATCATCAGCAGCGGTTTTTCCTCGGCAAAGGGATCCGGGCGCATGCTGTCACCGGGTTTGAAGGTTGCCGGTGGCGTGGTCAGACCGCCCGTGTAGGCGGGAATCGAGCCGTCGGCATTGGCGGCTTTTTCGGCGCCGACCAACGTCAGGTTGCTGCCCAGTTTGGCGGCGTCCTGCGCCGAGACGGCGGCTTGGGCCTGAGCGGCGATGGCCATGGCCAGTGATACGGCGAGCAACGTGTGCACACATTTCATCTTATTGTTCTCCTGCCTGCGGGACTGAGCCCTTGAGCCGTGGGTGATCAAGCGTTGAGTCAAAACGTGGTTTTCATCGTCAGGTACACCGCGCCACGGTCGGCGGTGGTGGCCCCGCCACCGGAAAACGCCGAATAGCCGCCGCCGTAACAGGCGTAGTTCTGATTGCCGCTGAAGGCATTGGGCGTGGAGCCGTCGCCACCGCTGGCCTGGGCCGCGCCGGTGCTCATGCCGCTGGCGTCGCACTTGTCGGTCTTGCCGAAGGAGTCCACGTATTTGAGGTCGATGAAGTATTTGTTGTACGCCACGGCACCGACGCCCACGGCGTAGTTGCCGGTGTTCTTCGCACCGCCGCCAGACACCGGCGACACACCGGCCAGCCCCGCGTTGATCGACAGCGGCAGGTTGAAGTCGACACCGGGCAGCACCTGGTACCAGGTCGGCGTGAAGTTGACGGCGATGCCCCAGTTGTCGCGGGTCGGCGCGTCGATCCCGCGATAACTGTCGTTGCCCTTGTACAGCGCAGCGTTCTTGTTATCGAGTTTGAGCAGGTTGCTGTAGTACAGCTCGGAAAGCAGCGTCGCTGAATCAAACAGTGGGGTCTTGCCCATGCTCATCAGGCCGTTGAGCGTCCAGTGCAAGGTGTCGCCGGTGGCGCTCATGCTGTCGCCGCGACTCGGCGTGTCGTAGATCACCCCGGTCTCGGCGGTGCGCGCCGGGAGCAGGCCGAGGCCCGCGCCCAATCCCAGCGGGCTGGTGGAACTGACAATCGCCGGGATACTCGCCAGCGGCATGTTGTGACGGATGTTCAAGTCCGAGCCAACGCTGATCCCGCCAACGTCCTTGGACAGGCTCAGGCCGAAGATCTGAATGTTGTCGGCGTAGGCCAGTTGGTAGGTGCTGGTACTCAACGAATTGAGAATGTTCACCACCCCCGGCACCTGCCCCGCCGGCCGCGAGCCGTTGGCATTGGCCGACGTCAGCCCGGTCGCGTTGAGCCAGGCCTGGGGCAGGATGTCCGAGGTGTTGCGGTAATAGACGCCGAGCGTGCCATCGAGCCAGGCCGGCGACCACTTGGCCATGACGCCCCAGTCGCCGCTGCTGCCGGGCGTCAGGTCATGCCCACGGCGCACGTTGGTCAAACCGTTGCACGGCGCCAGGCCGCAGCCCAGCGGACTGCCCGGGACCACCGCATTGGTGTTGCCCAAGAGGAACGATTGCGCACCGAAGCCGACCAGATCGGAACCGCCGTAGTAGGTCCCGGCCTCGGGCAACCGCGCGGCGTCCCAGTCGAGAAAATACTGCGCGCCGACGGTCAGCTCGGGATTGACCGTGAACGACATCGACAACTGCTTGCGCGGTACGAACAGCTCCTTGGCTTCGGTGCCGGGGGATGCGGCGAGTTTCGCCAGGTCCAGACCCGACTGGCCGTAACTCACCGAGTGCACCGGGTTAAGCAGGGTTTCCCCCCAGAAAACGTTGTGCTGACCGGCCTTGACGCTGAGCAGTGACTGCTCGCCAACGTCGGTGCTGTAGAACACGAATGCATCGAGAATCTCGCCGGACGGCCCGCTGTAATAGCGCTTGGCGTAGTTGCTCAAGTGCGGGCTGCCGTTGCCGACGTTGTCCTGGGTCACCCCGGCCAGACGCGGGTCGTTGGCGACCAGTCCGGAGCGGGCGTCATTACCGTTGACGAACGGGTTGCTGTTGGAACCGGCGTTTTCATAAGCCTGGTCGTACCAACTGGCGGCACTGACACGAAAACCCATGGCGTTCTTGTAGACCACGTCCATTTCGGTCAGCAGGTCGACACGGTTGCTGATGGTGGTGCCGGCCTTGCGAAAGTTGTAGTCGCCATCGTTGTTGTTCGGCGTTGCCAACATGCGTTTGTCGGCACTTTCGGTGCGCACGCCGTAGTTGTATTTGACGGTGTTATCCAGCCGCGCCGTCCAGTCCGGGTTGCCGGTGTCCAGCTCCACCGCCTGAGCGCCAGGCATGGCGGCGGCGAGAATGGCCGAAGCCAGCACGGTGCGACGCGAAGGGGCGAATCGGTGACGCTTGTCAGGGTTGTGCATGGTGTCTCCGCTTTTTTGTAGTTGTTTTAAGCGCAGCTGCCCTCGCGCTTCCCCAAGTCAGGGCAGCGTGTTCAGGTGTGGGGGCGATGGCCGGTGGCGTGCAGCCCACCGGCACCTGAAATCAGCGATCCAGTGCCTGGATCAGGGTTTCGGCAAGTGGCCACGGGCCGAAGCCGGCAGCCGGATTGAGATGGCCGACGGCGCCGGCATTGTGCAGTTCGGCGCCCCAGCCGGCGGCCATGCGGCTCACGGCCTCAAGGCTGGCGAGGTGATCGTTGGTGCTGGCGACGACCAGGCTGGGAAATGGCAGCGGGCCGGTCGGCAGTGGACTCCAGCCTTGCGTGCGCAAGGTGTCCGGCGAGGGATAGCCTTGCGGCCATGGCGCGTCGAGATCCGGCGGTGCAACCAGCAGCGCGCCCTTGATCGGTCGGCGGCTTTGCGCGGCAAAGTGCGCCGCCCAGTGCGCGACCATCAGTACGCCGGCACTGTGGGCCACCACAATCACCGGGCCATCGATGGCTTGCAGTTGCTGTTCGATCGCGCGCACCCGGGCGCCGCAGTCGAGTTTGTCGGTCGTCAGTGGCGGCACGCTGCGCACGTTGTGCAGCCTGGCCGCAAGCAGCGTTTGCCAATGTTCGGCCACGTGCTCGCGCAGGCCCGGTACGATCAGAACGGTTGCGGCAGTCTGCAGTTTGTCCACTTCGACACCTTCGCTTTCTCGATGACTCGACTGGCTGTTGCGCCAGAGGCTTTTTGTAGGGGCGACATTAAAGAGCGCCCACCCGGGACGCTTTTCATTGGACGTCAGTGACTTTTCTTTTGATGACAGATCGACGACGCCGGCGGCACGTTGACCGCTGATCGAAAAACCTCGCAAGTTGCCGTCCAGTCGCTGTAATCAAAGGGCATCGCGGCGTTCGCGGCTTTGCGACGCCGTTAACAGGCTGCGCATTTGGCGAGTGCCACGGCCCCTGTCGCAACTGTTCAAGTGCAGGTGCGCTGGATATAGTCGCCAGGCTCCTCTGAATCGCAATCGGCCCAGGAAAGACCTCAGCATGCCCACGCTTGTTCGCGCCGCTGTCTTGACCAACTACCTGGAGGTCACCCAGTACCTTGGCTTCAACCCGCGCGACGTACTCGCCGGTGTCGGCCTGAGCAAAGCGCAACTGCAAGCGCCGGAGCACCGTATTCCGATCGATGCGGCGGTGCGCCTGCTGGAGGATTCATCCGCCGCCAGCGGTTGCCAGAGCTTCGGCCTGAGCATGGCCGAATCGCGTCAGCTCTCGGACTTCGGCGTGGTCAGCCTGTTGCTCAGCCACCAGCGCACCCTGCGCGACGCCTTGCAGGTGGTGGTGCAATACCGGCATTTGATGAACGATTCGCTGGCGATCTTCATTGAGGAGGCCGGCAAGATGGTGATCATTCGTGAAGAGGTGGTCACCGAAACCCCGATGCCCAGCCGCCAGGCCACGGAGCTGGCGATCGGTGTGATGTTCCGCCTGTGCTCGGCGCTGCTCGGCACCCACTGGCACCCCTACAGCGTGAATTTCACCCACCAGCCGCCGGACAACCTGCAACTGCACCGACGCCTGTTCGGCTGCACCCTGGAGTTCGGCAGCGAGTTCAATGGCATCGTCTGTTCCGACGCCAGCCTGGACATGACCAACCCCAACGCCGACCCGGCCATGGCCCGTTACGCCCAGAGCTATCTCGACTCGCTGTTGAGCCACGAAGGCCCGTCATTGCTGTTCGAAGTGCGCAAGGCAATCTACCTGCTGCTGCCCATGGGCCGCGCCACCATCGAACAGATCGCCCAGACCCAGGGCATGAACGTGCGCACCCTGCAACGTCGCCTGAAGGACGAAGGCTGCGCGTTCAACGACCTGATCAACGACGTGCGCCGCGACCTGGTGCTGCGTTACCTGGAAAACCCCAACTACTCGCTCAGCCGCATCGGCGACATGCTCGGTTATTCCATGGCCAGCTCGTTCACCCGCTGGTTCATCACCCAGTTCGGCATGCCGCCCGCCACCTGGCGCAGTACGCAAAAGGGCCGGCAGCAGGCCTGAGCAAAAAAAACGGCGACTGTCGAAACAGTCGCCGCAAAAAACCAGTGTGATTAACACCGGTTCAAACACCGCACCGGGCCGGCGAACCGGCTCGACGCGGCCTGCCTGAACTTAAAAGCCCCAGTGCAATACCAGCAGCACCAGCACCGCGAGAAACACCGTTTCCCCGACCATCAGCAGGATCGGTTTGATGCCGACCGCCGCCAGCTCCTTGAGCTGGGTCTTCATGCCCAATGCACTGATCGACACCACCAGGCTCCAGCGCGACAGCTCATTGACCGCGCCCTGCACCGCCGGCACCACCCAGCCAGTGCTGTTGATGCCGGCCAGCAACAGAAAACCGACGGCAAACCACGGCAGCAACGGCGGGCGTTTGCCCGAGGTGTCGAGGCCTTGGTGGCGGGTGATCATCGCCGCACAGAGGATCACCGGCAGCAGCATCGCCACCCGCATCAACTTGACCACCGTGGCGGTGTCGCCGGTTTCGGTCGACAGGCTGTAACCGGCGCCGACCACTTGGGCGACATCGTGAATGGTTGCGCCGAGAAATATCCCCGCCAGCTGTGGCGATAACGACAAGGCGTTGGCGATCATCGGGTAGAGGATCATCGCCGTGGTCGACAACGCCGAAACGCCGATCACCGTGAACAGCGTCGCCCGCTCTTTCTGCGGGTGGTGCGGCAACGCCGCCGCCAGTGCCAACGCTGCCGAAGCGCCGCAGATCGCCGTGGCGCCACCGGTGAGCATGCCGAACAGCCGCTGAAAGCCCAGCGCTTTGGCGGCGATCACCGACACGCCAATCGTCACCAGCACCAGCATCACCACCAGCGCCACCGGTTTCCAGCCCAGCGCGGCCATCTGCTCCAACGTAATGCGCATCCCCAGCAACGCGACGCCGAGGCGCAACACGGTGCGCGCGGTGAACTCGATACCGGCCTTGCACACGCCGTCACCGGCAAGAAAGTTCAGCGCCATGCCCAACAGCAAGGCAAACAGCATCACCGGCGCGCCGTAGTGCTCGGACAGGAACGAGGCGGCCGCCGCGACGATCAGGCTGACGATAAATCCCGGTGCCAGGACGCGGGTCTGGCTGTGGATGCGAGTCAGCACAAGGGTACTCATGAGACGGTTTCCTCGGCAGCGATCACGATAAACACCTCGCCGTCGATCACCTCGACCGGGTAGCAAGGGACTTTGAGCACGGGTGAATTGAGCAGGTAACCGCTGCGCAGATCGAAACGCAGACCGTGGGCGCAGCACTGGATCACCCTGCCCTCCAGCCGCCCGCCACACAGCGAGGCGCCCTGATGCGGGCAGCTGTCGTCGATGGCCAACAGCTCGCCGTCGATGTTGAACAGCGCCAGGCTCTTGTCTTCGAACTCGATCAACGCCCGGCCTCCAGGCCTTGGGCAGCGGGCTTCAGACACGGGTATGCGACGGCACACAGCACTCACACCTTCACCTCCAACACAGCTTTGCTCATGGGTTCGTTGAGCCGTTCTCCGGCCAATCGGGCGATGTCCTTGCGGTAATGACATTTGGCGTAAAAGAACACCGCTGCCGCCGCGATGCTTACCAGCGGCACCAATTGGAACGCGCCCTGCAGGCCGATCAGGTCCGACAGCCTGCCGGTCAGAAACGGCCCCGGCGCCAGGCCCAGCAGGTTATTGGCCAGGGTCAGCGTGGCGAACGCCGTGCCGTGCACCGAAGCGTGGGTCAGGTTGGCAACCATCGCCCCGGCAGGCCCGGTAGTGCCGGCGGCGATCAGCATGCCCAGGCCGATCAGCAGCAATTGCGCAGGCCCCGGCGGCAATGCAAATGCGGCCGACAGCAACAGGCAACTGCCCAGGCAATAGCCGATGGCGAGCGCCACTTTGCGTTCCGGCGAGTGCCGACACAGGCGATCACTGAGCATGCCGCAGACGATCATCCCGGCGCCGCTGCACAACACGATGATTGCCGCGACCGCGCCGGCCTTGTCGGTGCCCATGGCGTAATAGCGATTCAGGTAACTGGGCATCCACACAATCACCGTGCCGCCGACGAACAACTGCAAACCGCTGCCGATGTAAGTGGCAACCACCGAACGGCTGGAATACAGCGTGCTCAACGGGCGCTTGACCGCTGCGGTGGCCTTGCTCGCGATCAATGCTGCGCGCTGCGGAGCGATCCGCGCTTCCTTGACGATCAGCGGGTACAGCACCGCCAGCAGCAGGCCGAACAGCGCCATGCCGGCAAACGACCAGCGCCAGCCGAGTTTCGCGGCGATAACCCCGCCCAGCGCCATGCCCAGCACCGAACCGAACATGCCGCCGGCCATGAAGGCGCTGGTCAGCGTAGCGCGCAGATGTTTGGGAAACACCGAGATCACCACGGCAATACCGACGCTGCCGTAAGCGGCTTCACCAACGCCGACCATGAAGCGCGCGATGAACATCTGCGGATAATCCTGCGCCACCGCGCAACCCAGCGTCGCCAGACTCCACAGCAGCGCCATGAACGCCAGGCTCCTGACCCGGCCAAAGCGGTCGGCCAGGAGTGACAGCGGGAATGTCAGCAGCCCGACCATCAGCGCCACGATGCCGCTGAGCAGGCCTAGCTGGCTGTCGCTCAAGGCCCAATCGCCCTTGAGCATCGGAAACACGGCGTTGAGTACCTGGCGCGACATGTAATCGGAAATCAACAGGCCGAACGTCAGGGCAAACACGATCCAGGCGTAGGGACGCGCCACGCCGACGTCGCTGGCAGCGTCATCGCTGGCGATGGGGTGATAGGCCATACAGCCTCCTCGAAACTTTGTTGTATTTGTTGTTATCGAGCGTTTCAGGTGAAGCAGCGAGCGAGGGCGTCAGCCGCCCTCGCCCGCGTCGGTCAGCGGCGTTGCGGCACGCCTTTCTGCCCGGCCTTGCGGTTGGGCGCCATGCCATTGGCCAGCAGGGTTTCTTCGACGCTCTGGTATTGCACGCCGATGCGATAAATCTCCCGGGCTTCCTTGCCGCTGGCGATGTCCCGGCCCAGTTCATGGGCAATGCGCACGGTCTGCCGGATCTGCTGCACCGAGCTGAAACGCGCGCCCTTGTGATCGATGATCGTGTCTTCGTTGCCCACCCGTGGGTGCAGGCCCATGGCCAACGCCATGGTGTTGAACGGCAGCACGTTCTTCAGCAGCGACTCGGAGGTCAGGGTGCAACCGTCCGGCACGCGGTGGATGAAGTTGAAGAAGTTGAACGGATTGGGGCCGTCGAAACCGCCGCCGATGCCGATCCAGGTCAGGTTCAGCGGGCCCATGTACACGCCGCTGCGCACCAGGCGCATCAGGGTTTCCAGCGCATGCATGCCGGTCAATTGAAAGTGCGGCTGCACCCCCGCCGCCATCAGCCGGCGCAGGTGTTCGGCGACCCAGGCCGGGCCGGCCGGCACGGTCATTTCACTGTAGGCGGCATGTATCGCCGGGCTCGCCAGCGAGGTGCCTTCGAGGTATTGCGGGTACAGCAACTCCATGATGTTCATCTGGGTGGTGTTGATCGCCACCGTGACCTGATCCGGCTTCGGCGTCAGCTCCGCCAGCATGTGCCGGGTGTCATCCGACAACCACTTGGCCGCTTCGCCTTCGCTTTCCGGGGCGAAGGAAATCGAGCCGCCGACCTGAATGATCATGTCCGGCACCGCTTCCCGCACTCCGGCAATCAGCTCATTGAATTTGGACAGGCGCTTGGAGCCCTTGCCGTCGAGTTCACGCACATGCAGGTGCAGCACGGTGGCGCCGGCCTCGTAGCAATCGACCGCTTTCTGCACCTGCTCGTCCATGGTCAGCGGGATGTCTTCGGGGAAGTCTTCGGGCATCCACTCAGGACCGTACGGGGCCACGGTGATGACGACTTTTTCCATGGTTTCCGGGTGCAGGGAATCGTCGAGAAATTGCATGGTTTACTCCTGTTTTTATGATTGTCCGCCCAGCCGGGTTCACACCGGCCCGGCGTCTTGACGAGGAAAAATGCAACAGTGCTGTATCAGTACGGCTTGTCGCCGACGATCGCGGCCCGATCCATCTTGCGATGGCACGGCGGGTAGTCCATCACGGCGTAGTGCTGGGTACTGCGGTTGTCCCAGATCGCGATGCTGTCGGGCTTCCACCGCCAGCGCACCTGATACTCGGGGATGTAGGCCTGACTGATCAGGTAGCGCAGCAGTTCGCCGGCACCGGGGTTGGCGTCCTGGCCGAAGCGCACCCGATCCGGGGTGTGGAAGTTGCTCAAATGGGTGGCGAAGGCGTTGACGAACAGCACCTTCTCGGCGGTTTCCGGGTGGGTGCGCACCACCGGGTGCTCAGCGTCCGGGTACAGCGCCTTGAGCGCCAGACGTTTTTCGATCGGCATCGCTGCACCGAAACTCGCTTCGATGCTGTGGCGTGCGCGCAGACCAGCGATCTTCGTTTTCACGTCATCCGGTAACCGCGCATAGGCCTCGACCATGTTCACCCACATGGTGTCACCGCCCACCGGCGGGCATTCCACGCAGCGCAACACGCAGCCCATTGGCGGCGCTTCACGCCAGGTGGCGTCGCTGTGCCAGGAATTCTCGTAACGTTCCGCCGGATGCTCCGGGCTCTTGTAGATGCGCACCAGACCCGGATGCTCCGGGTCGCTGCCGGCCACCGGATGATCCTCCAGCTCACCAAAGCGTCGGGCGAAGGCTACGTGTTGAGCGCGGCTGATGGGTTGATCACGCAGAAACACCACCCGGTGCTTGAGCAACTGTTGGCGGATTTCGGCAAAAAGGTCGTCGTCATGCACGGCATCGGCGAGGTTCACGCCGATCAGTTCCGCGCCAATGGTGCAAGTCAACTGTTCGACTTTCATGGCTGACGACTCCCTTAAATGACGAAAATCGATGAGCCCGTGGTCTTGCGTGATTCCAGGTCGCGATGGGCCTGAACGGCATCCTGCAAGGCGTAGTGCTGATTGATTTCAATCTTGATCCGACCGCTGCCGACGTGATCGAACAGCTCGCCGGCGAGTGCGGCTTTTTCCGCTGGATCGGCGATGTAGTCGGCCAGCGCCGGACGGGTCAGGAACACCGAGCCCTTCATCGCCAGCAACACCGGGTCGAACGGCGGTATCGGCCCGGACGCAGTGCCGACGCAGACCATCAGGCCCCGGCGCTTGAGCGAATCGAGCGACCCCATGAAGGTGTTTTTGCCGACGCTGTCGAACACCACGTTCACCCCGACCCCGTCAGTCAGTTCGCGAACGCGTTGCGCCACGTCTTCATGGCTGTAGTTGATGACGTGCTCGCAACCATGGGCGCGGGCGATTTCAGCCTTGGCCTCGGTGGACACGGTGCCGATCACCTTCAGGCCGAGCAACCGCGCCCACTGCGCGACGATCAGGCCAACGCCGCCCGCCGCCGCGTGCAACAGAATGCTGTCACCTTCCTTGAAGTCGTGGATACGCCGCATCAGGTAGGCCGACGTCAGGCCGCGCATGGTCATCGCGGCTGCCGTTTCGAAACTGATGGTTTCCGGCAGTTTGATCAGCGGTGCGGCAGGCATCAGGCGTTCGGTGCTATAGGCACCCAGGGTGTTGAGGAACCCGGTGTAGGTCACCCGATCACCGACGCGGACGTTGCTCACGCCCTCGCCGATGGCCTGGACCACGCCGGACGCCTCGACGCCCATGCCGGCGGGCAGTGGAATCGGGTAAGTGCCGTTGCGAAAGTAGGTGTCGGCGTAGTTCAAACCGACCGCGACATGACGCAGGCGCACCTGGCCCGGACCTGGATCACCGACGTCGACCTCTTCCAGGCGAAGGACTTCGGGACCACCGGTTTCGTGAAAGCGTATGGCTTTGGCCATGTTTTCTTATTCTCCCTGCAAGATTGGCGGGCTGCCTCGTTGGGCGTTGACTGGACTGTAGGACTGCCGCCGCCGGGTCGCTTCGCATCAGACGACAATGACTTTTCATTTCATGACAAATTTGCGGCAAGGCCCAGTGATGGCGGGTCTGTCGTCAAATGCGAAGCCTCTGACGTGCAATGAAAAGCGACAGCTTTCGCGAGGCGGCTAGTGTTGAGGGGATCGATACCGATCACCCACAACAAGAGAGAACTCCATGAAGGACGACTGCAACCCGAGCCGTCGACGCCTGATGCGTGACGCCCTGGCCCTGACGCTGGCTGCCTCACCGCTGGCCCGACTCGCCAGCGCGGCGGAGCCGAATGCCGAGCAAGTGACCTTCGCCGCCGGTCCGCGTCCGCGGGTGCAATATCCGCAGAAACGACCGCTGATTCTTGTCACCACCCGCCCACCGCACCTTGAAACACCCTTCAGCGTATTTAATGAAGGCCCGCTCACGCCCAACGATGCATTTTTCGTCCGCTACCACTTGGCAAACTTTCCGCTCAGCATCGATCCCGACACTTACCGGCTGACGGTCAAGGGCTCGGTCGACACACCGCTGTCGCTGTCGCTCGCGCAGCTCAAGGCTCTGGCCCCGCCGGTGGAAGTGGTTGCGGTCAACCAATGTTCGGGCAACAGCCGTGGTTTCTCGACGCCGCGCGTGTTCGGCGCGCAATTGGGCAACGGCTCCATGGGCAATGCGCGCTGGCTCGGGGTGCCGCTCAAGGCGCTGCTGGACAAGGCCGGCGTCAGGCCCGAGGCGCGTCAGGTAACCTTTCGCGGGCTGGACAAACCGGTGCTGCCGAGCACGCCCGAGTTCATCAAGGCGCTGGACATCCGCCATGCCACGGACGGCGAGCCGCTGATTGCCTGGTCAATGAACGGCAGTGACCTGCCCTTCCTCAACGGCTACCCGATTCGTCTGGTGGTGCCGGGCTATTTCGGCACCTATTGGGTCAAGCACCTGAGCGAGATCGAGGTGATCGACCAGACCTTCGACGGCTTCTTCATGAGCAAGGGCTATCGCGTGCCCGACAACGACTGTTTCTGCGTGGCGCCCGGCACGGCGGCAGCGAAAACCCTGCCGATCTCGACGTTGCCGGTGCGCAGTTTCATCACCAGCGTCGCCCCCGGCGACGTACTGCCGCGCGCCACCGACGTGATGCTCAAGGGCATCGCGTTCGATGGCGGCGCCGGCATCGACAAGGTGCAGGTCTCGCTGGACAACGGCAACAGTTGGCGCGACGCGACGCTGGGCGAGGATCTGGGCCGCTACTCGTTCCGCGAATGGACGTTGACCGTGACCTTCAGCGATCCGGGCGTCACGCCCTTGAGCGTGCGGGCGAGCAACCGTGCCGGCGAGGTTCAGCCGCTGCAAGCCGACTGGAACCCCGGTGGTTACCGGCGCCACGCCGTTGAAACCTTGCATGTCACCGTCGCCTGAGGAACCTTGCATGAAACGTTCAAGCACCCGTTCGCTGTACGCCGTGCAGCTGTGTTTCCTTGCCGCGATGGCCAGCGCCGCGCCTGTCACCGTCAAGCTGCCGGCAGAAACCGCCACACTCAAATCCGCCACGCTGCCGGGCTACGCCTTGGCGCAACAGAAATGTTCCACCTGCCACTCCGCCGACTACATCAACTTCCAGCCACCGGGCATGAGTCTGGCGCAATGGACCGCAGAAGCCGGCAAGATGCAGCACACCTACGGCGCGCCCATCACCGATGAGGACGTGAAACTCATTGGCGCCTATCTGGCCGTGACCTACGGCAGTGCCAAGGCCATCGACCCCGAAGTGCAAGCCGCCTCAATTGCGATGCCCGCCCAGGCCTCATCCGACGTCACGACCTTGCTGCAGAACAACGCTTGCCTGTCGTGCCACGCCATCGATCACAAAGTGGTCGGGCCGGCCTATCGCGATGTTGCCGCCAAATACGCCAGGGACCCGCAGGCACTGACTAAACTGATGGCCAGCATCGAGCATGGCAGCGCCGGTAAATGGGGTGAAGTTCCGATGCCTGCGTTTGCGCAGTTGAGCGCCGATGAGCTGCAAAAACTGGCGGCGTTCGTGTTGCAACAGTGATTCACGACTCCTTCGGCGGTTGCGCAGGTGCGGTGTACCACTTGTCCTTCGGCACCCACTTCTCGTGTTGTGGGTCGCCCAGATAGTGCGGCGACATGATCTGCACGCTGTACTCGTTGAACACGTCCTGAATGTTGGCGTGCAGCATGCTCAGCAGCACCGCCCTCGGGCGTGGCTGGCTGGGAATCGCCTGCGCCCCCAGCCGATACTCGGGATAGAAGTCCGACAGCGCGGTCTGGAACACCTGGGCCGCCGGGTCTTCAAGAACCCCCGGGGTGCGCCTGGCCGCTTCCAGCAACATCGCCTCGACCTGGCGCCATGGTGTGTCGTAGCCGATGGTGACCACGGTATCGACCACGTAACCCCGGCCCTGCACGGTGCGCGAGTAGTTTTTGGTGACGGTGCCGGTGATCATCGAATTGGGCAGTGTCAGCACTTCGCCCAGCCCTGTACGAATGCGTGTGGTGAACATGCCCAGTTCGGTGACGGTGCCTTCGTACTCGCCGATTTTCACGAACTCGCCGGGGCGCAAGGTGCGGGTGTACGTCAGGATCAACCCGGCAGCGGCCTGCCCCACTACGCTGGTGGCGCCGAGGGAAATCATCAGGCCGATCAGCACCGACAACCCCTTGAACGCATCGGTGCCCGCCCCCGGCAAATACGGATAAGCCATCGCCAGGGCAAACAGCCAGATCGCCAGCGCGGTCAGGCGTTGGGTCGGTTGCAGGGTTTCGTGGTTCAGCCAACTGAAGGTTCCCGGGGTCGCCATACGCCGCAAAATGCGCCGGGTAAACGCCGTCACACCACGGGCGATAAAGAATATCGCCAGCGCCACGCCAAGGCCGGGAATCGCCCCGACAATGCCGTCCAGCAGATAAGCGGCCAGTTCGAGCAGGTAGTTGTTGAGACGTTCACCCCAGGGTCGGGTGTAGGGAAATCGCGACAGGACGAACCCGAGCCACTCATAGGTCAGCAGCAGGATCACCAGCCAGCGCAGTACCAACAGCAGGCGACTGACCAGCGGATAAAGGAAATTGGCGTCGATCAACTGCACCCGCCCGACCTTCAGCGCCTGGGTGTGGCGATCCATCAGTTCGGGCAGTTTGCTCAGCAACTTGCGACGCAGATACGCCAGGCACCAGAGCAAGCCGAGGTAGATCACCGTGGCCACCGCAGCCAGCGCCAGCGACCGCAGGATCAGGTGCAGGCTGCGTGCCTCGCCGGTTTCAGTGACCACCTGACGCAGCTTCTCGGCGGCGCCTTCGGCCGCCTGCTGCACCGAGGCGTATTCGACCCCGTCAACATCCTTGGGTGCAACGATGAACGCTCGTTTATCCCCCAGCAGAACCATGTAGCTGTTCTGGATCGGATCGACCGAGACCGTCAGATTGTCCGATTCATCCAGCGCCTCGCTGATGACCATCTTCGCCCGCTTGACCCGCGCCGCCGGCGACTCGCCCAGCAGCGTCGCGCGAAACAGCATGATGCTGCGGTTGGCGACCTTCAGCTCCACCGCCTCGTCCGCCGGTTTGACCGCGTCTTCCAGTGCCCAGCCAAGCCCGCTCCAGAGCACGGCGAACACCATCATCGATACCGCCAGCAGCCTGCTTCGCATGCGCGTGATTCCTTACGCCCGGGTGTCAGAAAGGGATACGTAAGGCAGCGTAGTTGAGCGATGAACGGTTGTCAGATCGGGACTGCAGGCTTCTCCTCACCCGTCAACATGCCGTGGCACAACAAGTTCAGTACACCGCGCATATGCTCAGCGTGCGCGTCTCTATCCGGCGTGGCCTCGGTCGCCAGGCGGATGAACGCCATGTTCGCGTACTGGTTGAACAGCGTCGCCGCCACGTCCAGATCGACCGATGCACGCACCTTGCCCTGCGCCTGAAAATGCCCGAGCAGCGCCTTGGTTTCTTCGATCACCGCCGCATTCCACGGGCTCAAGGCCTGCGCCAGTTCGCCAGTCAGCAGAAACGGCGCCAGTTCGCGCCACAGCGACGCCGGCATTGCTTGCAGCTGGTAATCGGTCATCAGCCCTTCGAACTCACACAGCGCTTCAAGCGGATCGCTGTCGTCATCCAGATTGGCCCGCGCATCACGCATGGCCTGCTCGTCCGGCTGCTTGAGCAAGGCCAGCAGAATCTCCTGCTTGCCGCCGAAGTAATTCACCACCGTTGGCGCGGACACCCCGGCCTGCACCGCGATCTGGTCCAGCGTAGTGGCTGCAAAGCCGTTGGTCTTGAACAGCTCAAGTGCCGCCTCGGCGATCACCTGCCGGCGCTGTTCCTTCTGCCGCTCTCTGAGTCCGCTCATGTTGCCTCTGATGATCCTTGCCAATGCGACTCAGCCTACGGATATCTTTTTTCACCGACAAATATTTTCTTTACAAAAATATTTTTAAGTGACAAATATTAGCCGTGCAGCGCTGGAATGAACGCACTTACCCGCCCCATTCTCTGGAGATCAGCCATGTCCGCCGAATTCGATCCGACTCGCAGTACCCGCGATTACCAGGCCGCCGACGCCGCCCACCACATACACGCGTTCGTCGACCAGAAGGCCCTCAACGAGGAAGGCCCGCGGGTGATGGTCAGCGGTGATCGCCTGGCGTTGTGGGACAACGACGGCAATCGTTACCTGGACGGCATGTCTGGCCTGTGGTGCACCAACCTCGGTTACGGACGCAGGGACTTGGCCGCCGCCGCGACGGCGCAGCTGGAACAACTGCCCTACTACAACATGTTCTTCCACACCACTCACCCGCAGGTGATCGAGCTGTCGGAACTGCTGTTCAGCCTGTTGCCCAAGCACTACAGCCACGCGATCTACACCAACTCCGGCTCCGAAGCCAACGAAGTGCTGATCCGCACCGTGCGCAAGTTCTGGCAGGTCATGGGCCAGCCCGAGAAGAAAATCATGATCGGCCGCTGGAACGGCTATCACGGTTCGACCCTCGCCGCGACGGCGCTGGGCGGCATGAAGTTCATGCACGAAATGGGCGGCACCATCCCTGACGTGGCGCACATCGACGAGCCGTACTGGTTCGCCCATGAAGGTGACCTCAGCCCTGAAGAATTCGGCCTGCGCGCGGCGAAACAACTGGAAGACAAGATTCTCGAACTGGGCGCCGACAAAGTCGCCGCGTTCGTCGCCGAACCCTTCCAGGGCGCCGGCGGCATGATCATCCCCCCCGCCACTTACTGGCCGGAAATCCAGCGCATCTGCCGCAAGTACGACGTACTGCTGTGCGCCGACGAAGTGATTGGCGGTTTCGGCCGTACCGGCGAGTGGTTTGGGCACCAGGCCTTTGGCTTCGAACCGGATACCCTGTCCATCGCCAAAGGCCTGACCTCCGGTTACATCCCCATGGGCGGGTTGATCCTGTCGCGACGCATGGCCGAGGCGCTTGTAGAAAAAGGCGGCGTGTTCGCCCACGGTCTGACCTACTCCGGGCATCCGGTGGCTGCTGCGGTGGCGATTGCCAACCTCAAGGCCCTGCGCGACGAAGGCGTGGTCAAACAGGTGAAAAACGACACCGGCCCGTACCTGCAGAATTGCCTGCGCGAAGTGTTCGGCAACCACCCGCTGGTGGGTGAAATTCAGGGCGTCGGTCTGGTCGCCGCACTGCAATTCGCCGAAGACAAAGCCACCCGCAAGCGTTTCGCCAACGAAAACGACATCGCCTGGCGCTGCCGCACCATCGGGTTTGAGGAAGGCTTGATCATTCGCTCAACCCTCGGCCGGATGATCATGGCCCCGGCCCTGATCGCCACCCGGGCCGAACTCGATGAGTTGGTCGACAAAACCCGCATCGCCGTCGATCGCACGGCCCGCGAATACGGGCGCCTGTAATCAATACCCTGTAGGCGTGAGCCTGCTCGCGAAGGCGGCGTGTCAGGCAACATCAGCGTTGAATGTCACACCGCTTACGTGAGCAAGCCCACTCCCACCTTGGTTTTGTGGGGTGTCAGAGATCGACAGGTATCTCACCGCCTCACAGCAAAAGTGCAGGAACTGCCTGGAACACAGCTCCCTGTGGGAGCGGGCTTGCTCGCGAAGGCGCCAAGTCAGGCAACATCAGCATTGAATGACCCACCGCTATCGCGAGCAGGCTCATTCCTACAAGGGGATTGGCGGAAGGCAGCCGGAGTCGAACCTGCCCGGGAACGGATGCCGTCCCCAACCGGGTTTGAAGCCCGGCCGCGCCACCGGGCGCGATTGCCTTCCTTTGAACTCAGGGTACGTCGGTGCTGGCCAGCGCGTTGTCGTGGCGGATCACGCGGGACTCGCCGATGCGTCGGGTCAGGCCGAGGCGGTCGAAGTATTCCAGGTACTGAATACAGCGTTTGCGTCCCAAGCCTAGCGCATCACGAAAAGTTGTCACCTGGATCGGCGGATTTTCCTGTTCCAGTTGCAGCAACGCACCGGCCATGCGCCGCAGTTGCACGTCAGTCAGAAACAGGTCGCGCACCACCTGATGCATCAGCCCCAGGCGCGCCAGTTTGCGCAGCAGCAAGCGCACCACCGCGTCGTCCTCACCGAGCATTTTCGCGACATCGCGCACCCACGGCGGATCAGACCCGGCCTGTTCGAACAGCGGCTGCATGCGCTGCCACAGGGTTTCGTCTTCGGCATTCAAACGCACCTGATGATCCGGCAGGTGCAGCCACGGCCCGCTGGCGTTGATCGATCCGGCGGCGCGCAGTTCTTCCAGCAGGCTGGCAAAGGTCGAGCGCTCCAGCGCCAGACCGCTGAAGCGTCGCAGACGGTCGCGATCAGGCCCCATCTGGTCGGGCTCCAGCTCATGGAATTTCGCCAGTTGCTCCAACAGGGTGAACTTCAGCTGCCCCCAACGCTGCACGTTGAACAGCACCGGGCCTTGGCGGGTGTCGATCAGGCACACGTTCGCCGCCAGCGACCAGTCGCCACGCGGACGATTGAACTGGCGCTCCAGCCGCTGCGGATCAAGTCCACCGGTGCCGTGATTGAGCAGCACCGGCAGCGCGTGCTCTAGACTTTCGCTGCGCGCCAGGGCTTGCAGTTGCGCCAGCCGTTCCGGGCTGCGGCGTTGCCTGGCCGGGGCGAACGGGTCGAGCACCTGGCCGCCGCCGAGGGTGCGTTGCGCGCTCTGGTCACGCAAGATCACCCGATCACCCTTTACCGCATGCACCGGGGCGTTGATCAGCAATTGCGCGAACATGCGCTGGCCAGGACTCAAGCGCGGGCCTTCGAGCAAAGCCACGCGGGCGATGACATCTTGAGTACCGAGGTGCACGTGCACCGGGTGAAAGTGTTCGAACGTACGCTCACCCGGCAGCAGCTGAAACTCGATGTCGACCCGTTGCGTCGGTGCGTGCAGCCACTCGGCCAACAGCCACTGGCCGCGATGGATCTGCTCCAACGTCAGCCGATCGCCACTGATATTCAGCGCCACGCGTTGCCCGGCGAAGGCCTTTTCGGCGGGTTGATTCTGCGCATGCAAGCCACGCACCCTGACCGATTTGCCGGACGGCCCGAGCGCCAGTTTGTCCCCGACTGAAACCGTGCCCGACAACGCCGTACCGGTGACCACGATCCCGGCGCCGGCAACGCTGAAAGCGCGGTCGATGGCCAGGCGAAAACCGCCTTCGCGGCTGCGTTCATGCGCTTCGCCGTGAATCTGTAGCAAGCTCTGACGCAATTCATCGATGCCCTGCCCGGTCACGCTCGACACGGTCAGAATCGGCGCTGCGGCAAACGGCCCGGATTCGAGCAAATCCAGAATCTGCCGCTGCACCTGCTCCACCCTGCCCGTCTCGGCCCGGTCACACTTGGTGATCGCCACCAGCGCCCGGCGGATGCCCAGCAGCTGGACAATCGCCAGATGCTCGCGGGTCTGCGGCATCACCCCGTCATCTGCGGCAACCACCAGCAACACCAGATCGATACCCTGCGCCCCGGCGAGCATGTTGTGAGTGAATTTCTCGTGGCCCGGCACATCGATGAACCCGGTCAGCCCGGCACCGGGCGCAAGTTCGGCATACAGATAACCGAGGTCGATGGTCATCCCGCGTTCGCGTTCCTGCGGGCGGCGGTCGCCGGATTGTCCGGTCAGGGCCTGCAGCAGCGAGGTTTTGCCGTGATCGATGTGCCCCGCAGTGCCGACAATCACGGGTCGACCTGCAACTGCGGCAATTGCGCGAGCCATACGGGTTCATCGTCGAGTTGGCGCAGATCCAGCCACAGTGCGTCGTCATCGATGCGCCCGAGCACTGGAATTGGCAGTGCGCGCAACGCCGCCTCCAGATTGAGCAGACAGCGCCCGCGCAAGCGTTTCGACACTTGCGGGCGCAGGCACAACGCGGCACTCGGCAGACGCGCCACCGGTTGGCTGCCGCTGCCGATCATGCCCAAGGCTTTCACCGCGCTGACATGCCAAGGCTCGCCGATGACGCGTGCCAGCGCCGGTTGCAGGCGCTTGGCCTGGGCGAAAATGTCCGCTTGCGGACGAGTCAACAAACGCAGACTCGGCAGGCGCTCGGCGAGGCGATCCGGATCGCGATACAGGCCGAGCACCGCTTCCAGCGCCGCCAGGGTCAATTTGTCCACCCGCAGCGCGCGTTTCAGCGGGTTTTTCTTGATCTTCGCGATCAATTCTTTGCGTCCGACAATCAACCCGGCCTGCGGCCCGCCAAGCAATTTATCGCCGCTGAACGTAACGATATCCGCGCCGTCGAGAAGCGCCTGCCGCACCGTCGGCTCGGCCGGCAAGCCCCAGCGGGTCAGGTCCAGCAGGCTGCCGCTGCCCAGGTCCTCCAGCAATGGCAAGCCATGGCGATGAGCCAACTCGGCCAGCTCGGCGGTCGGCACCCGGGCGGTAAAGCCTTCGATGCTGTAGTTGCTCGCATGCACGCGCATGATCAAGCCGCTGCGCGGGCTGATCGCCGCTTCGTAGTCGCGAGCATGGGTGCGATTGGTCGTGCCGACTTCATGCAGACGCACTCCGGCGCGGGCCATGATGTCGGGGATGCGGAACGCGCCGCCGATTTCGATCAGCTCGCCGCGTGAGATGATGCCTTCCTTGCGCGCGCCGAGGCTGTTGAGCGTCAGCAGCACCGCAGCGGCATTGTTGTTGACCACGGTGACCGCTTCGGCGCCGGTCAACTCGCGGATCAGGCCTTCGATCAAATCATCGCGATCACCACGCTTGCCGTTGGCCAGATCGAACTCGAGATTGAGCGGATAACGTGCGGCCATCTGCACCGCGTCGATGGCTTCTTCAGGCAACAAAGCGCGGCCGAGGTTGGTGTGCAGCACCGTGCCGGTCAGGTTGAATACCCGGCGTACGTTGCTGCGCTGTTGCTGGGCCAGACGCTCGCCGACGCGGCCGGCGAGCACTTCGGGGCTGATTTCAATCGCCGACAATTGCCCGTTCAACACGTCTGCACGCAGTTCATCCAGCAACTGGCGCAAACGGCTCAGCAACGCCTCACGACCGTAACGCTCAAGCAGCGGCACACAGGCCGGATGACGCAACAAACCATCAATGGACGGTAAACGCGGGGCAACACTTGCGGACATCAGCCACTCCCGAAAACAAAAGTCTTTCCGGCATGACCTGACGCAACGCGTCTAAACACAGCACACCGGCCCCCCAATTGTGGGATGTTTTTCAGGAGTGTAGACGCTCTGGTCATTCGTCTCCCGGCGCCAGCAACAGATTCGGTGCCAGACGCTGATAACCATCCTGCGCAAGACGCATGTCGAGCAACAGGCTGGTGAGATCCGCTGACAGCGCTTCGCCTTCGGCATCGTTTTCCAAATAGACCAGTTTCAAATAGCTGTTGCAGCCCGGGCAGACCTCCGCCCGAATCGGCGCCTGATTGGCCGCATGGCGATCGTCTTCAAGGCTCAGGTAATCCAGGCCTTTGCTCGACTCGCAATACACGCACTTGACCCGCACCACATGCCATTCGCAGGCACACAGCGAGCACACCAGATAACGCAGACCGTTATGTTTACCGCGATGGCGGATCACCCCGGCCATCGCCGGTGAACCGCAACCCGGGCACTGGCTGAGGCTGTCGCCGGGTTTCAGTTGCAGGTTGGGTGCGCTGAGCAGCCAGTGGCTCCATGCCGCTTGCAGCCCGGCGCCGAGAAACGGCACCAGTTGCGCCGGCACCATCGAGTACTGGCCGCTGACCAAGGCCACGGCCCACGCGCGCAACTGGCCCGAACTTGCGCCCTGCAGAGCATTGACCGCCTCAACAACGGCGGGCTGTTCAACCGGCTCATAGCGTTTTAGCAGGGCGCCGAGATACGCCTGCCAACCCTCTTCGCGCACCAGCGTGTCGGCAGCGAACGGCGGCAAACCGTGTTGCTGACAGGCTTCAATCCTTTGCTGATCAAACGGTGCCGTCAGCGGTGGATCGTCGAAAACCTGCTGCTGAGCCCGGCACAACCCGGCGATCAGACGCAGGTACTCGGCCAGCGGATGCCCTTCGGCCAGGTGTTCCAGGCGTTGCGCGCGCAAGGTGAACAGATTGTGCGGTGGCAGGTGCAGAAACGGCGGCGAACTGGCCGCCGCTTCGATTTCCCCGGGTTCAAGAATGGTTGCCAAAGGTCAGCCCTTTTTGGTGATCGGTCGCTCCGGCACGTCCGGACGATGTTCATCGCTGGTGATGTCGCGGTACCAGAGTTCGTGGTGTTTCTTCGCCCAGGCGCGGCTGACCCAACCATGCAGCATCGCGTCCACCGAACCCTTGATCCACAGACCGGCGTAGATGTGAATGATGATGCTCAGGATCAGCACAAACCCGGCCAGCGCATGCAGGAGCATCGCCCAGCGGATCACGGTGATGCCGAAATATGCGCTGAAATACACGCGCCAGATCACCAGCCCGGTGAACAGCAAACCGAGCATGCACAGCAGTAAAGTCCAGAACAGCATCTTCTGCCCGGCGTTGTACTTGCCCACCGGTGGCACGCTTTCTTCATCGTTGACCAACACCCGATCAATGCGGCGCATCCATTTCCAGTCATTGTCGATAAAGAAGTTCGCACGCCAGAAACGAAACACCAGGCCGAGGAACAACACAAACATCGCCATACCCATGAACGGATGCAGAATCCGCGTCCACGGCCCGCCGCCGAACAGGTTGCTCAGCCAGAACAGCGACGGATGAAACAACGCCAGTCCGGACAGCCCGGCCATGAAAAACAGAATCGCCACCAGCCAGTGATTGGTGCGCTGGTTGGCGGTGTAACGCAGGATCGTCTTGTTGCTCATGGCCGCTCCTCCCCGCGTGGATCGAAGGTGTGCACCGCCGGGTCAACGACATGCACCGAAGTGTCCGGTGGCGTCGGCTGCTCATCCTCTTCGGTGCGGTTCGGCCCGATACGCACGTAGTGGAAGAACCCGGCCAGCACCGCCACACCCATCGCCAGCAGGCCTAGCGGTTTGCTGATGCCTTTCCACAGGCCCACGAGCGGACTGATGGCCGGCGCATCCGGCAACCCGGCGTAGATCTTTGGCGTATCGGCGTGGTGCAACACGTACATCACATGAGTCCCGCCGACGCCTGCCGGGTCGTACAGACCGGCGTTGTCGAAGCCACGGCTTTTCAAATCGACGATGCGCTCGGCGGCGTGTTCCTTCATATCTTCCTTGGTGCCGAAGACGATGGCGCCGGTCGGGCAGGTTTTCACGCAGGCCGGCTCCAGTCCTACCGCCACGCGATCCGAACACAAGGTGCATTTGTAGGCCTTGTGATCTTTCTGCGAAATGCGCGGAATGTTGAACGGGCAACCGGTGATGCAATACCCGCAGCCGATGCAGTGATCCTGATCGAAATCGACGATGCCGTTGGCATGCTTGATGATCGCCCCGGGACTCGGGCACGCCGCCAGGCAACCGGGCTCAGCGCAGTGCATGCAGCCGTCCTTGCGGATCAGCCATTCGAGGTTGCCGGCGTCGGTTTCGTGCTCGGTGAAGCGCATCAAGGTCCAGGTTTCTGCGCTGAGGTCCTGCGGGTTGTCGTAGGTGCCGTGGTTGTGGCCGACCTCGTCGCGCAGCTCGTTCCATTCCGAGCACGCGACCTGGCAGGCCTTGCAGCCGATGCACTTGGTGGTGTCGATCAGCTTGGCGACTTCCTGCTGATTCCTCACCGAGGGCGGCACCGTGGTGGTGGCCGAGCGGGCAATGATGTCTTGGCTGGCCATTTATAGTTTCTCCACGTTGACCAGGAATGACTTGGATTCCGGGGTCTGTGTGTTGCCGTCGCCGAGGAACGGCACCAGGGTGTTGGTCAGGTAACCGTGACGCGTCTGACCGGTGAAACCCCAGTGCAGCGGGATGCCGATCTGATGCACCACCTGACCGTTGACCTGCAGCGGCCGGATCCTTTTCGTCACCACCGCCACCGCTTCGATAAAGCCGCGCTTGCAACTGACCCGCACCCGATCTCCGGCAGCGATGCCCTTCTCTTTCGCCAGCACTTCACCGATTTCCACAAACTGCTCAGGTTGCGCAATCGCATTCAACTTGCAATGCTTGCTCCAGAAATGGAAGTGCTCGGTGAGCCGGTAACTGGTGCCGGCGTACGGAAAGTCCTTGGCTTCGCCGAGGCTTTCCCAGACCGAGTCGAAGATCCGCGCCGCCGGGTTGCTGGTGGCTTTCTTGTTTTGCGGGTGCAGCGGGTTGATGCCGATCGGCGTTTCGAACGGCTCGTAGTGCTCGGGGAATGGCCCTTCGTTCATCTTGTCGACGGCGAAGAACCGCGCCACGCCTTCGGGGTTCATGATGAACGGATTCATTCCGGCCTCTGGAGGCACGTCGGCCTTGTAGTCCGGCACGTCGGTGCCGCCCCAGGCCTTGCCGTTCCACCATACGAGGCGTTTTTTCGGATCCCACGGTTTGCCCGAGACATCCGCCGATGCACGGTTGTAGAGGATCCGCCGATTGGCCGGCCACGCCCAGGCCCAGCCCAGGTGCTGGTGCATGCCATACGGGTCGGCATTGTCGCGCCGGGCCATCTGGTTACCGGCCTCGGTCCAGCTGCCGGCGAAGATCCAGCAACCGGACGCGGTGCTGCCATCGTCCTTGAGCTGAGCGAACGCCGCCAGTTGCGAGCCGGCCTTGACCATCGCGCCACTGGCATCGGTGAAGTCGACCATGGCGCTGCCGTTGATTTCCTTCGCCAGTTCCTCCGGCGATGGCTCGTCGGGGATCTTGTACGGCCACGACAGTTTCAGCAGCGGATCGGCGAATTTGCCGCCCTCGGCCTGATAACGCTTGCGCAGGCGCAGGAACAGTTCGCTCATGATACGAATATCGGTCTGCGCTTCGCCAGGGCCGTCGGCGCCTTTCCAGTGCCATTGCAGCCAGCGACTGCTGTTGACCAGCGAACCGTCCTCCTCGGCAAAGCAGGTGGTCGGCAGGCGAATGACTTCGGTCTGGATCTCGGCGCTTTTCACGTCGTTGTACGGCCCGACGTTTTGCCAGAACTCCGAGGTTTCGGTCGCCAGCGGGTCCATCACCACCAGCCACTTGAGCTTGGCCAGCGCGCCCATCACCCGGTTCTTGTCCGGCAGCGCGGCGATGGGGTTGAAGCCTTGGCACATGTAGCCGTTGACCTTGCCCTGGCTCATCAGGTCGAACATCTTCAGGACGTCGTAGTTGGGAATGTCGAGTTTCGGCAGATAGTCGTAATTCCAGTTGTTCTCGACGGTGGCGTTGGCGCCGTACCACGACTTCATCAGGCTGACGTGGAATTTGCTGTAGTTCTGCCAGTAGGACAACTGCCCCGGACGCAGCGGCATTTGCGTGCGTTTTTTGATGAAGGCGGTGTAGTCCTGTTCGGCATCGCCACCCAGGGTCAGATAGCCCGGCAACGAGTTGGACAACAACCCGAGGTCGGTCAGGCCCTGAATGTTCGAGTGTCCGCGCAGAGCATTGACGCCCCCGCCCGGCATGCCGACGTTGCCCAGCAGCAATTGCACCATCGCGGCACTGCGGATGATCTGCGCGCCAATCGAGTGCTGCGTCCAGCCGAGCGCATAGAGAATGGTCATGGTCTTGCCCGGCGTGGAGCACGTGGCAATCTCATCCCAGATTTTCTGCATGGCATCGACCGGCATCCCGCAGATCTGGCTCGCGAGGTCGATGTTGTAACGGCTGTAATGCTGCTTCATCAGTTGATAGACGCAGCGCGGATCCTGCAGGGTCGGGTCGACCTTGGCAAACCCGTCCTCACCCAGCTCGTAACCCCAGCCAGACTTGTCGGTATAAGTGCGCTTGGCCACGTCGTAACCGCTGAAGATACCGTCTTCAAAGCCATAGCCTTCTTTGACGATAAACGAGACGTCGGTGTAGTTGCGCACGTATTCGTGCTGGATCTTGTCCTCGGACAGCAGGTAATTGATCAGCCCGCCCATGAAGGCGATGTCGGTGCCGGTGCGGATCGGCGCGTAATAGTCGGCCACGGACGCGGTACGGGTAAAACGCGGATCGACCACGATCAGCCGGGCGGCGTTGTGCGCCTTGGCCTCGGTCACCCATTTGAAGCCGCACGGATGCGCTTCTGCTGCGTTGCCACCCATCACCAGGATCAGATTCGCGTTAGCGATATCGGTCCAGGTATTGGTCATGGCACCACGGCCGTACGTCGGGGCAAGACTTGCCACCGTCGGGCCGTGTCAGACACGCGCCTGGTTATCGAACCCCAGCATGCCGAGACTGCGAATCACCTTCTGGGTGATGTAGCCCGCCTCGTTGGACGCTGCCGACGCGGCGAGGAACCCGGTGGTGAGCCAGCGGTTCACCGTTTGCCCGGTGGCATTCTTCTCGATGAAGTTGGCGTCACGGTCGGTCTTCATCAGATCGGCGATGCGATCCAGCGCTTCATCCCAACTGACGCGGGTCCATTCGCTGCTGCCGGGCTTGCGCACCTGCGGGTATTGCAGGCGGCCCGGGCTATGAATGAAGTCCAGCAGGCCCGCGCCTTTTGGACACAGGGTGCCGCGGTTGACCGGGTGATCGGCGTCGCCCTCGATGTGAATGATATTTTGCGCGACGTTCTTCGCGGCATCGCCCTGGCTGTACATGATCAACCCGCAACCGACCGAGCAATACGGACAGGTGTTGCGGGTTTCATGGGTGTGGGCAAGCTTGAAGTGGCGCACCTGCTCGGCGAAGGCCAGCGTCGGGGCCATGCCCAACGCGCCCAGGCTAGAGCCTGCAAGGCCGATACCGGCGACCTTGAAGAATTGACGACGGCTGAGATCCATCGTGCACTCCTGATCAGGTGGAACCCGGTACTGGTGCCGGGTTTTATCTGGACAATCACGGTTGCGGCAGAATGGCTGCCGACTTTTTCACTGTAGACAAAGACCACACACTCTGTGTGAAAACCGACCGTCGGCGACAATCGGTCATGCGCTGAGAAACCTGTGGGAGCGAGCCTGCTCGCGAAGAGGCCCTGTCAGTTGAGACAAATATTGACTGACACACCGCCTTCGCGAGCAGGCTCGCTCCCACAGGTTTTGTGTGCTCCCACCGGGCCATGGGCTTAGAATGCCCGGCAGGACCCATCCCGCCTTCACGAGACCGCGCATGACTTTCGATTTTGATCAGGTATTCGACCGCCACAACACCGGCAGCACCAAGTGGAGCCGCTACCCGGCCGATGTTTTGCCGATGTGGGTCGCTGATATGGATTTCGCCGCGCCGCCGGTGATCATCGAGGCCTTGCAACAGCGTCTGCTGCATCCGCTGGTGGGTTACAGCGTGGCCCAGGACAACCTGCGTGAAGCCATCGTCGCCGACCTGTGGAACAAGTTCGCCTGGAAGGTCAAACCGCAGGAGCTGATCTTCCTGCCGGGCGTTGAGTCCGGCTTCAACATGGCTTTGAAAGCCTTGGTGCAACCGCAACAGAACGTCGTGGTGCAAGTGCCGAACTACCCGCCGCTGCGGCATGCGCCGGGCCATTGGGGGCTGAACAAGGTCGAACTGGAATTCGTCGCCCAGGCTGACGGCACCTACGCCACCCCGCTCGACACCTTGCGTGACGCGCTGAACGGTGGCGGCGCCCTGCTCCTGAGCAACCCGCACAACCCGATCGGCAAGGTGTTCGGCCGTGAAGAGCTGCAAGCCGTGGCCGATATCTGCGCGGCACAGGACGCCTGGATCATCTCCGACGAGATCCATGCCGAGCTGTGCTTCGATGGCCGCGTGCACATTCCGACCGCCTCCCTGAGCCCGAAAATCGCCCAGCGCACCATCACCCTGATGTCGGCCAGCAAGGCTTACAACATCGCCGGCCTCAAGACATCGTTCATGATCATCCAGGACACAGCCCTGCGCGAACGCGTCAACCACGCCCGCTGCGGCATGGTCGACAGCGTCAACCCGCTGGGCATGGAAGCGACCCGCGTCGCCTACAGCGAAGGCGCACCGTGGCTCGCCGAATTGAAAACCTACCTGCAAGCCAACCGTGACTGGCTGGTGGACGCCGTGCGCAGCCGCTTGCCGGGCCTGACCATTAATGTGCCGCAAGGCACATACCTGGCGTGGCTCGATTGTTCGGCGCTGGGGCTGGACAATCCGCAGCAGTTCTTCCTTGAGCAAGCCAAGGTCGGCCTCAGCGCCGGTGTGGATTTCGGCGATCAGCACCAACAGTTCGTACGCCTGAACTTCGGCTGCCCGCGCTCGCTGCTCG
>NZ_NQYG01000031.1:0-60511 GCF_002878485.1 Pseudomonas sp. AD21 | reverse complement strand
GATCGTTCCCACGCTCCGCGTGGGAATGCAGCCCGGGACGCTCCGCGTCCCATCCAGAGCCGAACGCAGAGCGTCCGTTGAGGCATTCCCACGCAGAGCGTGGGAACGATCTTGCGGGATCAGTGCCCGGAAGCCGCCGGGCCTGCTTTTGCGGCAAACGGTGGCTTGGCCAGCCACACAATCAGAATCAACCCCATGAAGCCCCAGCCCAACAACGTGAAGTAATCCACGGTGGAGAGCATGTACGCCTGGCTGGTGAGGATCTGATCCATCTGCGCGTACGCCGACTGGCTCGCGCCGCCTAAATGATTCAAGGTCTCGCGGGTCGCCGGCTCATAGGTGCTGATGCTTTCGCTCATGTACGCATGGTGCTGATCGGCGCGGCGAATCCAGATCCACGTGGTCAGCGATGCCGCGAAGCTGCCGCCCAGTGTCCGCAGGAAGGTCGCCAGGCCCGCACCGTCGGCGATCTGGCTCGGCGGCAGGTCCGACATCAGGATGCTCAGGGTCGGCATGAAGAACAGCGCCACGCCAATCCCCATGAACAGCTGCACCAGGGCGATGTGCTGGAAGTCGACTTCGTTGGTGAACTCAGCGCGCATAAAGCAGCTCAGGCCAATCGCGAGGAACGCCAGACCGGCCAGCAGGCGCAGGTCGAACTTGTTCGCGTACTTGCCGACAAACGGCGACAGCAACACCGGCAGAATGCCGATCGGCGCCACGGCCAGACCGGCCCAGGTCGCGGTGTAACCCATCTGCGTCTGCAACCACTGAGGCAGGATCAGGTTGATGCCGAAGAACCCGGCGTAACCCAACACCAGCACCAGCGTGCCGATGCGGAAGTTGCGGTGCGCGAACAAGCGCAGGTTGACCACCGGATGCTGGTCAGTCATTTCCCAGATCACGAACACCGCCAGCGCAATCACCGAAATCGCCGCGCCGATGATGATGAAGTTCGACTCGAACCAGTCCAGATCATTGCCCTTGTCGAGGATCACCTGCAACGCGCCAACCCCGATGATCAGCGTGATCAGACCGACGTAGTCCATCGGCTGCCGACTGGTCTCGACCGGACGCTTGGCCAGTTGCGAGCGCACCACCATCACCGCAAAAATGCCGATCGGTACGTTGATGAAGAAGATCCACGGCCAGCTGTAGCTGTCAGTAATCCAGCCACCGAGAATGGGCCCGGCAATCGGCGCCACCACCGTGACCATCGCCAGCAACGCCAGGGCCATGCCGCGCCTCGCGGGGGGATAGACCGCAATCAATAGAGTCTGTGTCATCGGGTACAGCGGCCCGGCCACCAGGCCTTGCAGCACGCGGAAACCAATCAGTTCCGGCATCGAGGTGGAGATACCGCAGAGGAACGAGGCCAGCACAAACAGGATGGTGGCCCAGAGAAAAAGTTTCACCTCACCGAAGCGCCGACTGAGCCAACCGGTCAGCGGCAGCGCAATGGCGTTACTTACGGCAAACGAGGTGATCACCCAGGTACCCTGCTCCGAGCTCACCCCGAGGTTGCCGGAAATCGTCGGCAGCGCCACGTTGGCAATGGTGGTGTCGAGCACTTGCATGAATGTCGCCAGCGACAGGCCGATGGTGCTGAGCAACAGGCTGGGCGGCGTGAAAGAGGCGTTATTGCTCATTGTCAATCCTGTGAAACCTGATTAGCGCCGGGCCCTCTGTAGGAGTGAGCCTGCTCGCGATAGCGGTGTATCAGTCGAGGAAACTGGGTCTGACACACCGCTATCGCGAGCAGGCTCACTCCTACAAGGTCAGTGCAGGTCAGCGTTGCGCGGTTTTGCTGACCGCAGCGCTGTTGTCGTGGATCAGTTGCGCGATCATCGCGTCGGCTTCGGCCAGTTGCCGGTCGTAGACGTTGGTGCTGAACGAGGCCTTTTGTGGCGGCTGCTGGGCCAGCACCGGACCGCTCTGGTCGTGCAGATTCACTTCAACGTTGGTCGACAGGCCGACCCGCAGCGGGTTTTTCGCCAGCTCTTCGGCATTGATGTGAATCCGCACCGGCACGCGCTGCACGATCTTGATCCAGTTACCGGTGGCGTTCTGCGCCGGCAGCAAGGCAAACGCGCTGCCGGTCCCGGCGCCGAGGCTGTCGACGGTGCCGCTGTACTTCACGCTGCTGCCGTAGATGTCGGACTCGATGTCCACCGGTTGGCCGATGCGCATGTCACGCAGTTGGGTTTCCTTGAAGTTGGCGTCGATCCACAGCTGATCCAGCGGAATCACCGCCATCAGCGCCGTGCCCGGCTGGACGCGTTGACCGAGTTGCACGGTGCGCTTGGCGACGTAACCGGTGACCGGCGCGATCAGGGTGCTGCGCGCATTGGTCAGGTAAGCCTGACGCAGGTCGGCAGCCGCCGACATCACGTCCGGGTGCGACGAGACCACCGTGTCATCGACCAGTGCACTGGTGGTTTTCAGTTGCTGTTTGGCATTGGCCAGGGCGTTTTGCGCCGAGGTCAGGTCGTCGCGAGCGTGGGACAGTTCTTCCTGGGAAATCGCCCCGCCAGCGGCGAGGTTTTTCCGGCGGTTGAAGTTGTCCTGCGCCTTCTGCACTTCAGCCTGTTGCGCGTTGACCTGGGCTTTCATGCCATCGACGTTGCTGTACAGGCCGCGCACCTGACGCACAGTGCGCGCCAGTTTCGCCTGGGCACTTTGCAGGCCGACTTCGGCATCGTTCGGGTCGAAGTTGATCAGCACCTGGCCTTCGTGAACCAGATCACCATCGTCAGCGCCAATGCTGACCACGGTGCCGGTGACCAACGGGGTGATTTCCACCACGTTGCCGTTGACGTAGGCGTCATCGGTGCTCTCGTTCCAGCGCCCGATGAATTCGTGATACGCCCAGACGCCGGCACCGGCGAGCAGGACCACGACGGCCAGCACCAGCAGCATCACTTTGCGCTTGCGCGGATTGCCGGTGTCGGGGGTGTTGTCTTGAGTTTGAGTGTTTTCGGCAGTGGCCATGACAAATACCTGAATTAGTTGTGCGGCGTGGCTGGGGTGGCGTTGGCTGCGGTCAGGGTGTCACCCTGGAAGCCGCCGCCCAGCGCTTGCATCAGTTGAATCGACAGGTCGATCTGCTCGGCATTGAGGTTGGCCAGCTGACGCTGGGCCTGCAGCAATTGCTGCTCGATGCTGAGCACGTCCAGGTAGTTGCCGATGCCGGAACCGTAACGCTGGACGACGGTGTTGTAAGAATCCTGAGCAATGTCGGTGGCGTGTTGCTGCGCACCGATCTGCCGGCCGATATCACGCAACTGGTTGATCGTGTCGCTGACATCGCCCAGTGCTTTCACCAGGCTTTTGTTGTACTGCGCAACCGCCAGGTCGTAATCGGCGTCGCGCGCATCGAGGTTGGCGCGCAGGCGCCCGCCATCGAAGATCGGCAGCGAAATGGTCGGGGCGATGTTGAAGAAACGACTGGCCGAACCGAACATTGCGTCACCCAACAAGGATTCGGCACCGGCGGACGCCGTAAGGTTCAGGTTGGGATAGAAGCGGGTTTTCGCCGAGTCGATGTCTTTGCTCGCTGCTTCCACGCGCCAGCGCGCGGCGACCAGATCCGGACGGCGGCCCAGCAGCTCCGCCGGCAGCACCGACGGCACCGCTACAGCGCTGGCTTGCAGAACTTTCGGCCGGGCGATTTCGTTGCCACGATCCGGGCCTTTGCCGAGCAACACGGCCAGGGCGATCTTGGCGCTGTTCAGGCGTTTTTCCGCATCGATCAGGCTGGCTTCGGAACTGGCCTCAAGGCTTTGGGTTTGCTGGAACTGGTACTGGCTGTCGATCCCGGCACTCAAGCGACGCTGGCTCAGATCGAGCATCTGTTTGGTGCGTTTGAGGTCGTCGTTGGACAGGTCGTAAACAATGTGCGCCTGGCCCAGATCACTGTAGGCACGAGCGACGTCGGCGGCGAGGGTCAGTTGTGCAGCCTGACGATCGACTTCGGCGGCGCGAGCCTGACCGAGTGCGGCTTCCCAGGCATCACGCTGGCCGCCCCACAGGTCGAAGTTGTAATTGAAACCGGCGCTGACGTTCCGCACGGTGGCGTAGGCATCGCCCTGCCCTCGCGGGTCCTGGTCCTTGGCCAGACGCGAACGGCTGATGCCGGCGCTGGCATCAAGGGTCGGATAACGTTCGGCATCGGCGGCATACGCGGCAGCGCTGGCCTGATGCGCGCGGGCTGCAGCGATCTGCATGTCCGGGCTGTCGTGCAGCGCTTCGCGGATCAGGCCGTCGAGTTGCGGATCGCCGAGACTTGCCCACCAGTCGCTTTTCGGCCACGCGGCCGGCGACAGGGTCACGCCGTTGAGGGATTGGCCGACTTTCAGGCTCTTCGCATCAAGGTTTTTGCCTTGAGTGTCGAGGCCGCTGTAGTTGGCGCAGCCGGCGAGGATCATCGCCGACAGCACCAAGGTCAGGCTGCTGCGCAAGGTTTTACCGCTCATTGTGTTCACCTAACCGCTGGATAGTGATCGGGTCACCGGCTGCCAGCAGGATTTTCTTGAGGATGTATTCCAGGGTCTTCAACTCGTCCGTGGTGACGGCGCCGGCCAGTTCATTCATTGCGTCGGCGCCGATGTGCGGCAGGCGATCGGCCAGTTGCTGGCCCTGCTCGGTGAGCTTGAGCTGCACCTGACGGCGATCACCTTCGCTGCGTTGGCGAGCCAGGAAACCTTTCTGCTCCAGACGATCGAGCATGCGCGTCATCGAACCGCTGTCCAGCGACAGGTGTCGGCACAGCTCGGCCGGGGTGTCGACGCCGAACTGGGCCATGATGATCAGCACCTTGAACTGCGCGGCGGTGATGCCGTGAGGTTCCATGTGGGTGTCGATGATCCGGTCCTTGAGCAGCGCGGCACGGCCAAGCAACAAGCCGAGATGGCAATGTTTGAATTCGTCCGGGGTGAAGTGCTTCATGTGCTCACCTAATAACTGCCTAGGCAGTGAATGTATGTCGAGATGTTACTGCCTAGGCAGCGAATGTCAACGTAATAGTTAGGAAGCTTGGTAATTAGTTGACCAGTGGAGTGGGTTTTTGTGTCGCACAGGCGGACGCCATCGCGAGCAGGCTCACTCCTACAAGGGAACGCATTTCAAATGTAGGCCTTCGCCTGCTCGCGATTGGAGCGACTCGGTGTGAAGTCGGTCAGGACTCGTCGGAAGGATGCACTGGTGGCGGCTGCACCGGATGCACCTCACGCCCGCGCAAGGCAGTCGCCACATACCCAAAGGCACGCTTGCTCACCGCATAAATGCTGTGCCAGCCCGGCGGCGCGGGCTCGATGGCAGCGTGCAACGCTCGCGCATAGTCGAGCACCAGTCCGGGCGTCCAGGCCATCACCTCGGCGCGTTTACGCACCTGCGCTGCCACCCAGAACTCAGGGCTGATGATGACTCGGACGAAATCCCGCATGCTCGAATGCCCCCGGTTCATCGCCCCTTCCAGGGCCGCTTCAAGGCTATGGGCAACGGCACTCGAACAATTGCGGCTGGTGAGGTTGTAGGTGCTGTTCTGCCGATACTCAGTCCAGAACGCCTGCAACCGCCGGGCGTCGTAGTGGGCGAAACTGACCTGAACCGAAGACGGGCACCAGTCAGCCACCTCGCCGGCATAGTCCGGCAGAAACCGACCGGCGACGTCGTTGTTCGGTGTTGCCCGCAGCAAGCGCACAAAATCCCCTGCCGACCGGTCGATGTCGTCCAGCGGGTAATGGCTGATGTAAATGTCCGGGCCACATTCGAGGGCCGCGTGGCCAGCGGAAATCACACCGTTGATGTCAACCGCCGCGATATATCGGTTGAGCAGGCGGTTGCGCACCAGGGTGTCATCAACGGTGCCGCTGGGTGTCCAGACATGAATCACCAGCGCCGCGCCGTCGGCCGGCACACTGACCGAGGAAGGGTTTGTCAGCGCCGGCTGTTTTTTGAAGCGCACGGCCTGCTGCAACAAGGCACAACCGGAGAGGAAAATGCTCATGCCAATGCAGAACGGCACCGTGCCCTTATAAAGCGTCGGATACGGTTCGAGGATAAACACGCCAAAGCCGATTTCGAACAACCCCGCCAGCAGCGACACTTGCCAACCGACAAAGCGCACCACCACCGCAGCCGCCAGCCGAAAGACCCCATCGATTATAAAAGCCCCGCCAAACAGCACCGCCAGAATCAGCCCGGCAGCATGTTGCCGGTCGACGATCAGCAACCCCAGCAAGAGAAAAGCCATACCTCGCGCTTTACGCAGGGCAGCAGCGGTACCGGTTTGCGGTGCAGGCACCAGCAGAAGGATCAGCGCTTCCAGCAACAACAGATAGCCGAAAAGATGCAGCGGAAAATACAAAACACCGTCCAGCGCATCAATGAAGATGCCCACACCGGCCGCGCCCCAGACAACGCCCGTCAGCGCCAGCGCGGACCAGCGCTTGCGGACAAAGTCATTACCGAGCAAGACCATACTCAAGCGGACCATATGACCTCTCTGGTGAACCGGGGGCCGCACAACCTTTACGGTTTACAGGCTTCGGTGAGTCTAATACATCGTCACGTTTGCGGATTCGCGGGAGCGTGTTCTAAGAATCGCCTGATGTCCATCGGCAAACCGCGTGGTTAACGTACGCCGCTCTTTGGCCGACACGTATAGCCCTTTTCATGAAGCGAATAACTCTGCAGCGCCCCCTGCTCACTCTTGTCGCGGCGACGTTGCTGACCTGCGCGGCGGACGCGATGGCGGCGAATTGTAGCTTCAACGGTTCCCCTTCCACGCAAACGCTCAGTTACGGCGCCAGCCTGGCCAATGGCGGCCTGAACATCCCCGCCGACACACCGGATGGCACGGTGGTTTATCAGGAAACCGCACAGCAATCGAGCTCGCACAGTTGGTCGTGCACTGCGAACTCGCTATATGGTGTGGCGGTCAATCCCGCGTTTGGCACCCCGACCAGTACCGTAACGACCTTCCCCCTGGGCAAGACCGGGCTGTCGTTCCGTATCTGGATGGGTATGCTGGATCGCTATGAGCCCTCGCTCTTTTCGGTCGCCCCAAAAGGCTACGGCGTGATGCCAGGCTCGATCCGCCTGGAAATCGTCAAGTCAGGCCCATTGGCGGCGCAGATCACGATACCGGCCGGCAACCTGGCCAGCCTGAAAGCCGGCGAGCTGATTCTGAACAACTTCAACCTGACCAGCGCGCTGGTGTTGAATGCGGCCTCCTGCCAGACCCCGGCCGTGCCGGTCGCCATGGGCGATGACTATCAACTCCACGAGTTTAGCGACGCCGGCGCGAAACCCCGCACGGTACGTTTCAACATCGCACTGAACCAGTGCCAGACCGGCATCAAGAAAGTCACCTATTCACTCAAGGCCACCACACCGGTCATCGACGCGACCAAGGGCATCGTCGCCCTCAACAGCACCTCTACCGCCAGCGGCATCGGCCTGCAATTAATGAACGACGCCGGGCAACCCATCGCCTTCGATACCATCTACCCGTTCAACGCCTTTTCCACCACCGGCACCGACTTCAAGATTCCCTTGTCGGCGGCGTACTACCGCCTGCCGACCGGCGATCTCAAGGCCGGCAGTGCCAACACCGAAGTCACCTTCATCGTCAACTACCTGTAGCCATCTAGGAATCGTCTGATTCTCCGCGCTCCCGGCCCTCCCTAGAGTGCCGGGATGAGATTGAAGAACTACCTCCATCAGATCAGCCCGATCCTGTCCTCGCCACATACCGCGCGTCGTCTGTTGCGCATTTTTGCTCTGGTGCTGCTGGTGGGCATACTCGGCGGCGTGTACAGCTTCCTGCTGTTTACCTTCAACAGTGAGATCTCCCAGCGGCGTAGCTACATGAGCAGCGCCATCGCCGAAGCGCATACTTTTTTCACCACCCGCGAAGCATTGCTGGAAAGTCTGAGCCTGTCGGCCACGCGCATGACCAACCTGGATCTGCCGGTCTCCGAGGAAGAGATCCGCCTGTTGCTCGGGCACACGCCAGGCCAGCAATGGAGCATCTGGCTGACCCAACGCATGCGCGACTACCTCAAGGCCAGGCAACTCAACCTGGTCTACGTCAGCAGTGGCCCGCAGACCCAAGTGTTGCGCCTGTACAACGCAACCCTGGTGACCCGTGATTTCCCCCAGCCCCTGCTGGAGCAACTGCAAACCCTCAAGCACCACAATACCAGCGCCCTGAACGAACTCTGGCTGACCCATGCCGCTGACGGGCACTCGCAGTTGTACATCTTTATTCGCCTGGACAAGCGCGATGCGAGTTCCGGCTGGCTCGGCCTGGAAATGGACGACCGCGAAGTCTCCAGCGCCTTGAGCGACCACAGTGCCGGCGAGTTCACCATGTTCAACGCGCAAGGCATGCCGCTGTTCAGCAACAGCCACAAACCGCCGCCCGGGCAGAACCTGCCATTGCTGCGGCAGCAGGACTTCTTCGGGTTTGTCGGTGCTGGCTGGTTGCCCGAGCAACTGGTGTTGCGCAAGCAACTGAAATCATCGGACTGGCAGCTCACCTACTCCATCGACTTGCTTGCGGTGTTGTCGGCGCTATGGCCGCAGATGCTCGGTGCGCTGCTGTTCTGTCTGCTGAGTATCAGCCTGGTGTGCCTGCTGACCCGGCGTCTGGAACACCGCGTGATCAACCCGGCAATTCACCGGATTCAGGCGCTGGTGGAAAGCGAGCTGTTCAGCCGCGACGTGATCCAGACCGCCCCGGTGGCGCTGTGCGTGCTGCGACGCAGCGACGGTCAGGTGGTGCTGGAAAACACCCTCGCCCGGCAGTGGCTGGGCGACTGTGGCAAGCAACTGGGCGCCGGCTGGATTCGCGATGCCTTCGACGCGGCCAAGCCGTTCCTGACGGATTATTTCGAGACCCCCGACGGCCGCCACCTGTACCTGAGCTGCGCCCCCACCCGCTACAAAGGCGAGGACGTGTTGCTGTGTGCCTTCAGCGACATCAGTGCGCGCCGGCAAATCGAAGCCGCGCTGGAGCAGGCGCGGCAGTCGGCCGATGCGGCCAACGAGGCCAAGACCTTGTTCCTCGCAACCATGAGCCACGAAATCCGCACCCCACTTTACGGCGTGCTCGGCACCCTGGAATTGCTCGCGCGCACGCAACTCGATAGCCAGCAGAAAAGTTACCTGCAAGCCATCGAAGGTTCGTCCGCCACGTTGCTGCAGTTGATCTGCGACGTGCTCGATGTGTCGAAGATCGAGGCCGGGCAACTGGCGCTGGAACTCAGCGAGTTTTGCCCGGCGACGCTGGTGCAGGAAGTGGTGCAGGGTTACGCGGCGGCGGCGCAAAGCAAAGGTTTGCAACTGTACGCCTGCCTTGACTCGCAACTGCCAGACCGGCTGATCGGCGATGTCAGCCGCGTACGGCAGATCCTCAATAATCTGCTGAGCAACGCGGTCAAGTTCACCGACTCCGGGCGCGTGGTGCTGCGGGTCAAATTGCTCGGTCGCGAAGGCGAACGGGTATGCCTGCAATGGCAAGTGTCGGACACTGGCAAAGGCATCGCCCATGACGATCAGGCGTTTATTTTCGAGCCGTTCTACCAGACCGAAGGCAACACCAACGTGGTCGCCGGCACAGGCCTGGGTCTGCCGATTTGCCAGCGCCTGACGCACTTGATGAACGGCACGCTGCGCATGGTCAGCGAGCCGGGCCTGGGCAGCAGCTTTTCCCTGAGCGTGCCGTTGGAGCAACCCTCCTGCGGCGCCTGCCTTGTCGCTTCGCCGGTATTGGCCGCAGACATCGTCTACGTGGTGTCGCCCATCCGCGAACTGGCCGACAGTATCAGCGGCTGGTTACGCCGCTGGGGCGCACGTCCGCAAATCGGCGCACCTGACGCCACTGAACTCGACGCGACAGCTGTGCTGCTGGAGCTGCATCCCGCGCCCGTCGGACAACCTTCGAACCCGCAATGGCACGGGCCACGGGTGCTCGCCAGCAGCGATGGCGCGCACGAACCGCAGTTCAGCGGTGACGGCTGGAAGGTCAATCTGAATGATCTCGCCGCGATCCAGCGCGCCGTCCGCCAGGCTCAGGGCGGCCAGATTACCCAGCACCCGCAACAACGAGAACCCCACGCGTTGCGGTCGTTGCACCTGCACATCCTGGTGGCAGAGGACAACGTCATCAACCAGCTGATCCTGCGCGATCAGCTCGAAGAGCTCGGTTGCACAGTGGCGCTGGCCAGCGATGGCGAGCAAGCGTTGTCGCTGTGGCACGACGGCGCATTCGACATCGTCCTTACCGACGTCAACATGCCCCGCCTCAACGGCTACGAACTGGCCAAAGCCCTGCGGCGTCTCGGTTGCAGCATCCCGATCATCGGCGCCACCGCCAACGCGATGCGCGGTGAAGACGCCCTGTGCCTGGCTGCCGGGATGAATCACTGCCTGGTCAAACCCTTTACGCTACGAGCCTTGTTCGCGGTCCTGGCTCCCTACGAACGAGTCGCCCATGAAGCCCTGTAGCATTTTGATTGTCGAAGACCACCCCTTCCAGCACCTGTACTTGCAGAACCTGTTCAACGAGCTGGGCGTCTTCGACGTGGTCTGCGCCAGGGACGGCGAAGCGGCACTGGCCTGCCTGAAAACACGCGACTTCGACCTGGTACTCACCGACCTGCTGATGCCGGGCATGGACGGCGTGCAGTTCATTCAGGGCCTCGCCGCGCAACGTTCACGGCCCGCACTGGCGATCATGAGCGCCGCTTCCCGGCGCATGTTGATGGGCGCCAGCCTGGTGGCGAGTAACCTGCAAGTGAAAGTCATCGGGCTGATTTCCAAACCGGTGAGCACGGCCGCCCTGCGCTGCCTGATCGATCAATTGCAGGCGCTGCGCCAGACCGCACCGGCCGAGACCCGCGAAGGCATCGACCGCCAGAGTCTGTTGCAGGCCCTGGACAATGGCGAGCTGCAAGCCTGGTTCCAACCCAAGAAAGCCCTGAGCAATGGCCGGATCGTGGCGGCCGAAGCACTGGTGCGCTGGATGCATCCCGAGCATGGCACGCTGCTGCCCGGGGCGTTCCTGCCGGCGCTGGTCGCCTGTGGTCTCGAAGAACGCCTGCTGTGGCGGGTGCTGGAACAGGCGATCGCCGCGCAGATCGTCTGGCGCCAGCAGGGCTATGACATTCCGGTGTCGGTCAACCTGCCCACGCACTTGCTCAACAGCCATGACCTGCCCGACCGCATCCTCGCGTTCGTGCTGGCCCATCAAGGCCTGCCGGCACGGATCTGCTTCGAATTGATGGAATGCTCGGTGCCCGATGACATCAGCAACTTCTACGCCGGCGCCTGCCGCTTGCGGATCAAGGGCTTCGACCTGTCTCAGGATGATTTCGGCAAGGGCTACAGCTCGTACATGAACCTGGTGTCGGCGCCCTTCACCGAGTTGAAGATCGACCGCACGCTGGTGCAAGGCTGCAACGCCAACGAGGAACTGGCCCAGGCCCTGACCAGCATTGTCAGCCTCGGGCGCCAGCTGGGCCTGACGGTGGTGGCCGAAGGCGTGGAAACCGCGCAAGAACTTGCTCTGTTGCGTAAGATCGACTGCACTCAGGTTCAGGGTTTCCTGATCTCCCACGCCGTGTCTTCGGATCAGTTCCAGCAATTGCTGACCCATGACGGGCCGGCGAACGCGTATTGACCCGCAAGCGGGTGTTGACGAACGTCACTTGCTATCGAGGTCACTGTGTCCAAAGACTCTCCCATCACTGTTGCCCAGGCACGCTGATGCCACGCCACAACGCCTTCCTGGAGAAACTCGCCAGCAGTTCATCGCGCCTGAACAAAGGCTTGCTGGTGCTCGGCGCCCTGGTGTTGCTGTTACTGGGCGTCAGCTATCTGGGGGTGACGCGCATGATCGAAGAGCGGCGCGAAACCTTGCAGTTTCACTTTGCCCGATTGATGGAGAATATCCGCGAACAGGAAGTGTTCCTGCGCGATATCTCGCAGGCAAGCACCAAGGGCGATCAGCCTTTCTGGGCTACCTTGCCCACCTATATGCAAAAGCCCCTGCCCGAAGAAGGCCCGAACATCTATGAGGGCCGGGGCATGCCGTTCTCCCTGCCCTACAGCGTAAAGATCGATCCGAACAGGATCACCGCCGATCAATCCCCGAAAGTCTTTGCGCTGGGTACTTACCTGGCCGCCTACTACAGCGCGTTCTGGGCCGCCTCCCATTACCAGTCACCCCAGGTGATCCTGCTCAACGGCCCCGACAACTTCGATGTGGCGGTGCCTTCGGCTGGGCGCATACGCGGCGCCGTGCGGATGCAGGTGGGTGCGCTGGTAGAGGTGATGACCCAGGTCAACGAGCGACTGCGGGTACAAAACTCAACACAAGACGCTCATCAGGTGTACTGGGAACCCTACGCTCCCGCTCAGACAGACAAGAGCGCACCGACCCTTCTGGCTTACGTCGATATAAACCTGGCCAGGACGACGCTGACCATCGAAGGGGCCAACACCTGGGTGGTGGTGGCCTCGCTGCTGAACCTTTCCCAGGTCAATAACATCGAGCGCTTAATGCAGTGGTCGATCTACGACGACTTCACCTTGATCACTCCGCGTGGCGTGGTATTGACCGGTGCCCTGAAACCCGGCCAAGTGCTGGATGAGGGGGTGAATTTCAACCGCGACGGCCTGGTGTTCAAACTGAGCAGCCCAGGCGAACAACACTGGACCGCGATCTACGTCATCAGTGTGCAGAGCTTCCTCGATTACGCGCTGTGGCCATTGGTGGGCCTGATAGCGCTGGTGGTGGCGGTGCTCGGATGCAGCCGGGCGATCAATCGCTGGTACCAGACCCGGGTCATCCTGCCCGCACAAAGCGCGCACGCCAGCATCGCCGAAAGCGAGGCATTCAGCCGAGCGGTGATCGACACGGCGCCGATCGGCCTGTGCGTGATCCGTCGCAGCGATCACCACGTGCTTGTGCAAAACCAGCGCGCCCAGCAGTGGCGCGACAACGGCCAGTTGATGAGCCTGCTCACCTCGCGCACCGACCCCGGCCACGCCGATCTCGAACTCAACGGGCGCCACCTGCACGTCGCCTTCGTGCCCACCCGCTATCAGGGTCAGGATGCCTGGTTGTGTGCGCTGCATGACGTGACCCGGCATGTCGAAGACGCGGCGGCGCTGGAAGATGCACGCCATGCCGCCGACTCGGCGAACCAGGCCAAGAGCCGCTTCCTCGCGACCATGAGCCATGAGATTCGCACACCGTTGTACGGGGTGCTGGGCACTCTGGAACTGCTCGGCCTGACCGCGCTCGCCCCGCGCCAGCAGGATTACCTGCAGACCATCCAGCGCTCGTCCGCCACGTTGTTCCAGCTGATCAGCGATGTGCTGGATGTGTCGAAAATCGAAGCCGGGCAGATGACCCTCGAACTGCAGGATTTCTGCCCGCTGGAACTGACCGAAGACACCGTGCACACCTACAGCGCCTTCGCCCGCGCCAAGGGCTTGCAACTATATGCCTGCATCGAGGCGACGTTGCCGGATCGGCTGCGCGGTGATCCGATACGCATTCGCCAGATCCTCAATAATCTGCTGAGCAACGCGATCAAGTTCACCGATAACGGCCGCGTGGTATTGCGGGTACGCGTGCTGGAAAGTGTCGACGGCCGCGCCAGCGTGCAGTGGCAGGTCAGCGATTCAGGGGTGGGGATTTCCCAGGCGCAGCAACAGCAATTGTTCGACCCTTTCTATCAGGTCAACGACGCCACCGAACAGGCCGGTGCCGGCCTCGGACTGGCCATCTGCAAATGGCTGTGCGAGTTGATGGCAGGCCAGTTGAACGTAGTCAGCGAACCGGGCCTGGGCAGCAGCTTCACCCTGCAACTGGCACTGGAACGCGCGCCCGGCGCATTGGCCGATTGCCCTGCATTCAATCCCGGCACCCCCGCCGTTTATGTGCGTGCCCAGGTCACTGAGCTGGCGCAGCACCTGATCGCCTGGCTCAACCGTTTCGGCCTCGACTGCCGTGCGCTGACGGCCGATACGCCCGTGTCATCGGCGCTTCTGGTGGAGCTTTCGCCACTGGCAAACACCCCGCCGTGGCCCGGGCCACGGATCATTGCCACCGCAGGCGGCCCCAACCCGTCGCAGTTGCGCGGTGCCGACCGGGAAGTCGATGCCGACGATGTCCGCGCAATTGCCTGGGCGATTCATCAGGCCCTGCATGGCGCCGGCAGCGACAGTCAGCCGTTGCCGACGGAAAAGACCCGGCGCTTGAATCTGCACGTGCTGGTGGCGGAAGACAATGTGATCAACTTGGCGATCATCAAGGAGCAACTGGAGGTGCTGGGCTGCACGGTGGTCGTCGCCGCCAATGGCGAACAGGCGCTGGCGCAGTGGTCACCGGGAGGCTTCGATCTGGTGCTGACCGACGTCAACATGCCGCGCATGAACGGCTACCAACTGGCGGCGGCGTTACGCCAACAGGATCCGACCGTGCCGATTATCGGCGTCACCGCCAACGCCCTGCGCGAAGAAGGCGAACGCTGCGCCGCCGTGGGCATGAACGCCTGGATGGTCAAGCCGTTGAACCTTGCCACCCTGCGCGCGCACCTGGAAAAACACGGCAAGATCGCCCTGCCGGCCACCAGCGCACCGCCGATTCAGCTGTCAGCGAAAATGCGCGAACTATTTGTCACCACCCTGCGCCAGGACATACACACGACCCAGACGGCACTCGACAACGCCGATGCCAATCGCGTGGCGCAGCAACTGCACAGCATGGCCGGCGCGCTGGGTGCGGTGCAGGTCGAAGCCATGGCCACAACATTTATCGAGTTGGAGTGCCGTTTGCACGGCATGGCCGTGACCCGCGCCCTGGACCTGGAAGTCCGCCAGAATCTGGCTCGATTGAACGATCTACTGGATACCCTTGAATAATTTCACTCTGGATAATCACCCATGGAAACCCTCAACGTTGTCATTGCCGATGACCATCCCATCGTTCTGGTGGGGGTACGCGAGCTGGTTGAGCGGGACAGACGCTTTCACGTGGTGGGCGAAGCGGTTTGTTCCAACGAGCTGATCAACCTGCTGGAAACCCGGCAGGTGGACCTGGTCATCACCGATTTCAACATGCCTGGCGACTCACCCTACGGTGACGGCCTGAAACTGGTGGAGTACCTGACGCGGCACTTCCCCCGCGTGCGCGTACTGGTGCTGACGATGATTTCCAACCCGTTGATCCTCACGCGCCTGCAAGAGCTCGGGGTGCTGGCGATCATTCAGAAAAACCAGCTGCATAATGAAATCGAAACCGCGCTCAAGGCCATTGCCCGGGGCAACCCGGTGCGCAGCTATGAGCCGCCGCCGACCTCGGTGATCGACGATGGCGCCGACCTCGACGAACGCTTTACCCGGCTGTCGCCCAAGGAACACGAAATATTGCGTTTATTTGTCTCGGGAATGGGTGTCAGCGAAATTGCCCGGGGTTTGAACAGAAGTGCCAAGACGATCAGCACGCAAAAAATATCGGCCATGCGCAAACTTGAAGTCAGCAGTGATCAGGACTTGCTGACGTATTGCATAGAACGCAACTTGTTCAACTAACAGGAGACTTGCAAACTTCAAAAACGGTTTCTAGGATTCGTCTGATGTCCCGTCAGAAGTGCGCGCTATATCGTGTTGTTTTAACCCCAACAAATGGTAAACAACATGAAAAAGCTGTCTCGCACACTGCTCGCCCTTTCGATCTTTGCCGCCGCCGGTAACGCCCTGGCCGCCGATCCACCGGTTACCCCGACCAAGGCCGGCAGCGGCACCATCAACTTCACCGGCACCATCAACAACGATGCCTGCTCGGTTGAAGGCGCCGGCAGCAACAAGACCATTTCGGTCGCCATGGGCGAAGTGTCGATCAAGGACATGGGCACCGCCACTGCACCTAAAGGCAACGGCACCCTGAGCGCCGAGAACTTCGACATGAAGATCAACTGCAACGCCGGGACCAAGGTCGCAATGATCTTCGAACCGACCAAGGGTGCAGGTTCGGGCATCGTTGCCGGGACTAAAGTGCTGAAGCTGATCGACGGTCTGGGCGCAGCGAAGAACATCGGTATTGCCTTGCTCGACTCCAACGGTGCGTTGATCGACCTGAGCTCGCCGTCCACCGCGAAGATCGAAAACACTCTGCAGGACAGCAACACCACGCTGAAATTCTCGGCCGCCTACGTCACCACCGCCGATGTGGCAACCGTGGTTGCCGGTCGCGGCGACGCCACCCTGCCGTTCACGCTGCAATACGAATAACCCGCGCGAACCTTCAAGCCTGGTGCGGGGCCGCTCGGCCCCGCACTCTCATTCAATTGCGCGGTAACCCTCATGTTTTATCGTCATTCATTGTCCCTTTGCGTGGGCCTTTTGGGCCTGCTCATGGTCGATCAGGCCATGGCCGGCATTTCATTGAGCAGCACCCGCCTGGTCTTCGACGGCCAGCACAAGGAAGCCGGGATCACCGTGCGCAACAGTGGCGCAGATGTGTTGATCCAGTCGTGGATCGACACCGATGCCAGCGACACCGCTGCGGTGCCGTTTGCCGTCACACCGCCACTGGTGCGCGTCAGCGGCGACGAGCAGCAGATCTTGCGGGTGATCTACGAAGGCACGGGCATGCCGACCGACCGTGAGTCGGTGGTGTGGCTCAACGTGCAGGAAATCCCCCAGGCCGCGAAAACCAGCAACACCTTGCAGCTCGCCGTGCGCCAGCGCATCAAGGTGTTCTTCCGCCCGGCGGGACTGAAAAACAATGCCTACCTGGCACCGAGCGAACTGACCTGGCGTCTGATTGAACGCGGCGCAAAATACCTGCTGGTGGTGAACAACCCCGGCCAGTATCACGTGTCGATTGCCGATATCACGCTGCAATCGGGCGCCGTCAGCGAACACCCTTTTGATTCAATGATGATCGCCCCCGGCGAACAGAAAGAGTTCAGCCTAAAACAACTTCACAACGCTAATACAGCACGCCTGTTATTCAGCAGCATTAATGACTACGGCGCCCAAGACCGTTATGCCGCGCAACTTTCCAACAGTGCCGATACTCGAGCCAGTTTGAATAAAGAATCCCCATAACTTGAGTGCCGCTGTCACAGCCGCACTTTCACTGTATTTCTCTTCGCTCCGTTAGTTCGTATCGGAGGTGATATAGGGTTCCTGCATGTTTTTACTCAAGCGCGACGGATGGGCGCCGTTTTCGGTGGCTCTGGTGTTCAGCTCCGCCTGCCTGGCCGATGGCGATGAACAGTTCAATACCTCGTTTCTGCAAGGTGCGCCGTCCTCTGTCGACGTGCAATCACTGCTCGCCAGCAGTCGCGTACTGCCCGGCATTTACCGGGTCGACCTCTACGGCAACGAAACCCTGGTTGGCCGTCGCGATATCGACTTCCGGCGCCACCCGGGCACGGGCAAGATCGAGGCCTGCCTGACCCTGGAGATGGTCCAGCAATTGGGGGTCGATATCGGCAAACTGCAGGCCGCCGGCAAACTGCTCGGCGATGACCCGAACGCCTGCCTCGATCTGCCCGCGTTGATCGATCACGCCACCGTGCGTTACGACGTGCCGCGTCTGCGGCTGATGGTCAGTGTCCCGCAGAGCGCCATGGAGCGCGGCCGGCGTGGTTATGTCGACCCGGCCTTGTGGGACGCAGGCGTGCCCGCCGCGTTCATCAACTATCAGCTGAGCAGCAGCCGCAACAGCACTCAGGGTGTAAACACGCTGAGCAATAACGTTGGCTTGCGCAACGGCATCAACCTCGGCGCCTGGCGTTTGCGCAACGAGTCGAACTTCAACAGCACCACCGGCAGCCCCAGCACCTTCAACAGCAACCGCACCTACCTGCAACATGACGTGACCGCCCTGAAGGGCCAGTTCAGTGCCGGGGATATTTTCTCCGACGCCGACCTGTTCGACAGCGTGCGTTATCGCGGCCTGAAACTGGCGTCCGACGACGGCATGCGCGCCGACAGCGAGCGCGGTTATGCACCGGTGATTCGCGGTATTGCGCAGTCCAGCGCCACCGTGGAGATTCGCCAGAACGACTACATCCTCTATACCGCCAATGTGCCGCCGGGACCGTTCGAGATCAGCGACATCTACCCCAGCGGCTCCAACGGTGACCTGGAAGTGACGATCATCGAAGCCGATGGCCGGCGCCGGGTCAGCGTGCAGGCGTTTTCCAGTCTGCCGATCATGGTGCGCCAGGGCCAGTTGAAGTACAGCCTCTCGGCCGGCCAGTACAACAGCAACAGCGATGATCAGCAGTCACCGCAGTTTCTCAGCAGCACGCTGGCGTATGGCATCAGCAGCAACCTGTCGGGGATCGTCGGGGTACAGGCGTCGGAGAATTTTCAGGCGTTGTCGGTGGGTGCAGGTCGTAACACCGCCATCGGCGCAGTCTCGCTGGACCTGACCCACTCCAGCAGTCGCACCTTCGGTCAGGCGGTCACCGGTAACAGCTTGCGCGCCCTGTACGCCAAGACGTTCACCGGCACCGACACCAACTTCACCCTCGCCGCCTACCGCTACTCGACCGAGGGCTATCGCACCCTCACCGAGCACGTCGAGGAAGTGAGCAGCGAGGGCCAGCCACGCACCGGCAACTCGAAAACCCGCACCGACCTGACCGTCAACCAGAGCCTGGGGCGCAACCAGGAATTTGGCAGCGTCTACATCAACGCCAGCGACCAGCGTTACTGGGGCCGTGGCGGTTCACAAAGCCTGTCGGCGGGTTACAGCAACTATTGGGGGGATGTCAGTTACAACCTCGGCGCGACGTATTCCAAGGATGTCGGCAACTACGGGCCGGCGAACAACGACACATTGGTCAACCTGTCCGTGTCGTTCCCGTTGGGTTCAAAACCCCGGGCGCCACGGGCCTTTGTCTCGGCCAGCACGCAGAAAGGCAACGACAGCACCCAAATGGGCATCAACGGCTATCTGTCGGAAGACAGCGACACTTATTACTCGGTGCAAGGCGGCAACAGCAGCACCGGCGGCAGCAGCGGTTCGGTCAACCTCAGCACCCGCACCTCGGTGATGGACATCAGCGCCGGTTACAGCCAGGGACGCGGCTACAACTCGCAGAACCTGAATCTGGCCGGTTCGATCGTCGGCCATGCCGGCGGCATCAACCTGGGACAAACCGTGGGCGAGACATTCGCGCTGGCGCAGGTCGAAGGCGTGGAAGGGGTGAAAATCGGCAGCTTCTCCGGGGCCAAAACCGGCAGCAACGGCTTCGCGGTGGTACCCAACGCGCAGCCTTATCGGGTGAACTGGATCAACCTCGATACCCGTGACCTGGGCGGTGATGTCGAGATCGACAATGCGACCCGGCAAGTGGTGCCGCGCCGCGGTGCGGTGGTGCTGGCGCGTTACACCAGCAAGACCGGACGACGCGTGCAGTTCGCCTTGTTCGACGCGCAGCACCAACCGATCCCGTTTGGCGCGTCGCTCGAAGACAGCGCCGGCAAGCAACTGGCGATCTCCGACCCGAGCGGCAAGGCACTGGCGCTGGTGGAAGCCGACACCGGCATCCTGACCATCAACTGGCAGGGCCAGCGCTGCGAGGCGCCGTATGCACTGCCCGAACGTGACAAAGCGTTGAACTACGAGCGGGCCTCGCTGGTGTGCCGCCCGTCCCAGTAATGCCAACAGATCGAATCAGGCGCGAGTCTGCTCGCGAAGAGGTCGTCAGCCTCAGCGTTATCGATGAATGAGAAGACGCCTTCGCGAGCAGGCTCGCTCCCACAGGGGATTTCGAGCGCACACAAATCCGTGCCTGGCACAGATCGAATGTGGGAGCGAGCCTGCTCGCGAAGGCCGCACCTCGGTTCAAATAAACAGGTGCGACCTAGAAATCGCGCTTGTAGAAGATATCCAGCGAGCTGGCGACGCCGCTCGCTGCTTCCAGATAGACCTTCTTGCTCAGCTTGTAACGCAGCGCGATGGTGTTGGCCGGTTCGAACACGCCGACGCCATAACGCAGACTGAGCTTCTCGGAAATGTTGCCGCTGGCGACCACGCTGGTAGTGTTGCCACTGCCCTGGGTGTCGAGCTGGAAATCCTGAATCCCCAGGTCTTTGGCCAAACCGCTGGTGACCCCGGAACTGCCCATCAACCCCAGACCCAACGCCGCTTGCGCGAGCATGTTGTTGTCTTCGCCGTTGGTGCTCAGCGGACGGCCCAGCACCAGATACGACAACGCCTGCTCCTGGCTCATGGCCGGTTCGGAGAAGATCTGCGTGGTCGGTTGCTCGGCGCTGCCGCTCAGGCGAATGCCGGCGATCACGTCGTCGGTCTGGCGAATCGCTTCGATGTCCAGATACGGCTGATCGATGGGGCCGGCAAACAGCAGCCGCGCACGACGCACCGTCAGCCGTTGGCCGTAGGCGCGGTACTTGCCGTCGTTAAGCCAGAGCTCACCACGGGTGTCCATGTTGTCGCCGATGTGCACGTGACCTTGCAGGTTGGCGGTCAGGCCGAACCCGGCAAAACTCAGTTTGTCTTCGCCGACCACCACGTCGATGTCCATCTTCATCGCCATCGGTGGTTTGCCCTCTTCGGTCTGCGCGCCGACGATGATCGTGTCATCGGAGACTTTCACCGTTGATGGCGGCAGTTCACGCACGGTGATTTCGCCTCTGGGCACCTGCACCTTGCCGGCAATCTTCAGCTCATCATCGGCCATGGAAATCTTCAGGTCCGGCGCGACTTCGAGTTTGGCGTACGGCTCGACAGTCACCGGCAGTTGCGTGCCCTTGAGCGCCAGATCGACCACCAGCGCCTGACCCCAGGCGACATTGCCGTTGAGGCTGCCCTGCCCGGTCTTGCCGCTTTTCCAGCCGCCATCCAGACGTACCGACTCACCGGCAATCACCGCTTGCAATTGCAGGTCCTTGAGTTCCATCGGCAGCTCGGCACCGGACACTTCGCCGTCGCTGAGTTTGACCGTGCCGTTGACCAGCGGCGCCAGCAAGCCGCCGGAAATCGTCCCGCTGCCGTTCAGGCGCCCAGTGAGTTTCTCGACCATTGGCACAAACGGCCGCGCCACCGACAGGTCCAGACCGCTGAGACGGAACGAGCCACTCAGCGGTTTGTTTTTCGGCAGTGGATTAAGCTGCGCCTGCACCATCAGTTCACCCAGTTTGCCGCCGACAAAGTTGAGGTCGGTGTCGATGCGCTTCGGTGTGAGTTTGCTGCTGAGCTTGAGGGTCTGGTACGGGAAGTCCAGCCACTGATCCTTTTCCTTCATGCGCAAGGTGCCGCCACTGGCATCGATGCTGACCACGCCGTTGGGGCCGCTGGCCGGCAGGTCCAGTTGCAGGTCGGCGTTGAGCTTGCCCTGCCAGGCGAAGTCTTTGGGCAACCATTGCGCGAGGCTTTCGATCGGGAATTGCTTGAGGTGGTAGCGCAGTTTCGGCTCGGGCATCAGCCGCTGGTCTTCACCGCACAGGCTGGCATTGCCGGACATCCAGCAATGCGCGCCGAAGTTGATCTTGCCGTCGGCCAGGCGTTCCAGTTTGGCCGGATTCTGCAGTTTCCAGTCCTGACCGCCGGCCTGAATATCGCCGCTGGCCAGACGCCCGCGCCAGTTGCCCTGGTTCAGATTGCCGTCCAGGCCGAGGGCCAGTTTCAGCTTCGGCCCGAGCAGGTCGAGGTTGAGTTTCTGGCTCTTGATGTCGCCCTGGGCGCTGGCAGTCAACACGCCGAGGTTGGTGTCACCGGCCTGAATGCCGCTGCCCTTCAGATCGATCTTCGCCCGTTGCGCACTGTCGAGGCTGGCATCGAGGTTGAGGCTTTGCAGGCGATTGTCCTGGAACGCCAGTTGCGAACCTTGCAGGCCGAGTTTGCCTTGCGGTGCTTTCAGCGTCCCGGCGACGTTGACCTGGCCGGTGACCTGACCACGCAGCTGCGGCCAGAGTTGGGCCAGACGCGCCAGCTTGATATCGATCTGCCCGGTGAGTTTCTGTTGCAGATTGCCCTTGCCGCTGATGCTGTTGTCACCGAGGCGAATTTGCAGGGCGTTGAGGTTCCATTGCTCGCCGGCACCGTCAGCCTTGGCCTGGAGGATCGCCGTTTGCCCGCGCAGTCTGCCTTTGAGGTCGAGGTCGGCGGTGAGGCTCAGACGCTCGTTCTTCATTTCGCCTTTACTTTTCAGCGGCCCGGCCAGGGTGCCCGGCAACTCCGCGACCCAGTACGCCGGGTTCAGCGCCGACAGCTCCAGCGCGGTGTCCCAGGCGATACCGTCGGCGAACTGCACGTTGACATGACCTTCGGCCTTGCCCTGCCCGGCTTCCACCTTCAGTTGCGGCAAGGCGATCTGTTTCAGGCTGCCGCTGAACGGGCTGCTCAGGCTGAACGCCCCCGCAGGACCGTCCAGTGCGGCGGCGAAGTTACCGATGTACTGACCGTCGGTGTAGGAGACTTCGCCGGTGAAGGTACGCAACGCGACTTGCGGCTCGTCGATTTCGTTATAGAGCCGATGCCACGGGAAATCCTGCCAGTTGATGTTGGCTTGCGCGGTAAGGCCTTTGCTCCAGTCGACACTGCCGGTGAGCTTGAGACTTTGCTTGTCGTTCGCCGTCAGGTCGAGGCCGGCGATCTGCGCACCGCTGGCGTCAACCATGCCGTTGAGCAGCAGCGCCACCGGGCCTTTATCGGCCGGCAGCGTGGCGTTGCCGTTTAACTGATAACCGTTTTTCAGATCGCCTTCGCCGGTCAGCACCAATTGATTGAGCTGCAGAGTGTCCGGCAGATCGGCGCTCGGGTTGAACGCGTCCGAGGTGATGCGCACCTTGGCCGGGAGGTTTTGCGCCAGCGGTTGCAGCTCGCCGCTCAACTGGCCGTCGAGGTAACCGTGGCTGTCGGCATGCAGGTTGAGGGTTTTCAGCAGATCGCCGTCAACCTTCAGCGCCAGCGTCCAGGGGCCGGTGCCCGGCGACGGCAGGGTCAGGTCGCCGGCAATGTTCAGCGGCCAGTTGCCGGTCGGTTGCAGCAGGCCGGAGAGGTTCAGGCTCAAATCGTCGCGTTGCAGTTTGACGCTGTCGATCTGCAGGCCCTGGGCAGTCCAGTGCGCCGCCAGCTGCAGGCCCTTGAGCTGCTCGCTGCCGTTGAACAGCAGACTGCCAACCTGCACGTCGCCCAGCTCGATCGCCACCGGCAGTTGCAAGTCCGGCAGTTTGACCGGACCACTTTCAGTGGTGTCTGCACTCGGTGGGAATTGCAGGATGACCTGATCTGCCTTGAGCTGTTCGATGCACAGGGTCATGCGGGTCAGGCACAGCGGCGACCAGGCGAAGATCGGCTTGTTCAGCTCGACCCGACTGCTGTCCTGCTGCCACAAAAGATGATCGGCGCTCCATTGTCCGCCGAGGCGACCCTGGAAATTTTCGACCGTCAGGCCGGGCACGAGGCCCAGCGCCCAACGACTGCCCGCCTGCGTTCCGAGTACCGCGCTGATGCTCAATACAATCAACAACAGCAACGCCAGCAGCGTCAGTGCCGCTATTTTCAAACCACGCTTCACAGCTCAGGCCCCATGGAAAAGTGCAGCCGGATGCCGCCATCGTCGTCCAGCGCGTGGGCCAGGTCGAGGCGGATCGGCCCCACCGGCGAGACCCAGCGCACACCGATACCGACCCCGGTCTTGAGGTTCGGCAGTTCGAGTTTGTTGAAAGAGTTGCCCTGGTCGACGAAGGTCGCGACCCGCCATTTCTCGGCGATCGAATATTGATACTCGACGCTGCCGGCCACCATGTAACGCCCACCGATGCGGTCGCCCTTGGAGTTTTCCGGAGACAGGCTCTGGTAGTCGTAACCGCGCACGCTCTGATCACCACCGGCGAAGAAGCGCAGCGATGGCGGTACCGAGTTGTAGCCGTTGGTGGCGCTGCCGCCGACCTGCACCCGACCAAGGAAGCGGTGGTTGTCGAATACGGTGGTCAGGCCTTTGATCAACGCGGTGCCATAGAGCAAGTTGTTGTCCGAGCCGAGGCCTTCTTTCGCCACTTTGCTTTCAAAGGTCAGGCGATAGCCGTTGTGCGGGTCGATGCGGTTGTCGCTCTTCAGGTACGAATAGCTGATGCCTGGCATCAACAAGGTACTGAGGCCCGAGTCGTCGCCGAGCTGATATTCCTCACGCTGCCATTTCAGCGAGATGACCCGCTGCCAGCCGCTGGGCAATTTGCTGTGCCATTCCGGGCCGAAGGTCAGCAGCTTGCTGAGGGTGTCGGAGCCGTCGATGTCTTCGTATTGATAACCACCGGCCCAGCGCAGTTTGTCGGTCAGCGGCGGGTCGAGCGGGATGTCATAGAACAGCCCGACGTTCTGCCGTGGCGCCGACAGTTCGGCCTCCCAGCCATAGCTGTCGCCCTGCGGGTTGACCCAGTGGCGGGTCCAGTTGGCCTTGATCCGTGGGCCGACGTCGGTCGAATAACCGAGGCCCAGGCCCATGGTGCGCGGCTTGCGCGTGTCGAGTTTGACGTCCACCGGGATCACGTCGTTCTTCGCCGCCGTCGGCGCCGCATCGACCCGCACGCCTTCGAAATAGCCGCTCGATTGCAGGTCGCGGTTGAGTTCGGCGATCAGCTCGGAGTCGTACGGATCGCCCGCCTTGAACGGCACCATGCGCTGCAGCAGGTCTTCGTCGAACGGCGTATCGCCCTCGAAACTGACGTTGCCCAACGCATAACGCGGGCCGCTTTCGTAGATCAGTTCGACGTCGGCCACCCCGGCGCGAGGATCGACCATGAGTTTCTGGCTGGTGAAATGGCCGCTGAAAAAGCCGAAGCGCGAGGCCTGGTTCTGGATCAGGCGTTTGGCGTCTTCATAACGCCCATGGTTGAGGACGGCACCGGACTTGAGCGTGTCGCTGCTCGGCACACGAAAGGATTTGAGGGAGGCGGCAGGCCCGTCGACCCGGAGGGTGACGTTGCGCAGGCGAATCGGCTCGCCGGGATCGATGTTCAGCACCAGGCGCGGTTTTTCACCGCCCTTCACGTCACTGTCGATCTGCGGCTGGTAATAGCCCAGGGCCTGCGCGGCTTTGCGCGCCTGCTCTTCGGCCCCGCGACTGAAGCGCAGCAAGGCTTGTTCGTCACGATCGCCGAGGCTACCGATATAGCCTTCTATATTGGCTTTCAGTTCATCGTTGGACGGTTTGATCCGCACGTCCAATTCACTTTGCGCCAGCGCCGCACAGCTGGTTAACAGCATGAGCACGCCACTGGTAAATCTTCCTGGAAACTTCATAGGGGCGGATGCTATCACGGGCTTGGGAGCGTGATAGAACAGGAAATTTCCCAAGAAGTTCGATTGTCATGCTGTTGCAGTTTGTAACACCTGCGGATTGGCGTGGAAAAATACGTGTTCGCGCACCGGGCCGATGGCAACTTCGCCAATCTCCTCATAACCCTGGCGTTTATAGAATTCCAGGTAACGCGGGTTGCCGGTGTCGAGTACCACGCCTTGGGAGGTTTCGTCGACTGCGCACCAATTGTGCACCGCTGTCAGCAACTGCTCGCCGAAGTGTTTGCCTTGAAACTGCGGGTGAATCCCCAGCAGCGGCAACATGTGCACCGAGTCGCTGGGCACACACGCGGCCACCGCATCGTGATATTCCAGATAACGCCGGGTGCAGCGAAAACCAGTGCTGAGCACCATGCGCAGGCGCCACGCCCAACTCTCGGTGATGCCCAGGCGCCGCTGCGGCGGCGCGATCAGGGCAATGCCGATCAGGCGGTCGTTGACCAACAGGCCGATCGCTGGCAGATCCTGCAGAAAATGCTGTTTGACCAGTTCGCGCACCGTGGCCCGCACGCGTTGCTCATAGCCGGGGCGCTCGGCTTCGAACAGGAAGCCGAAGGTCGGTTCGTGGCGATAGGCCTGATACAGCAGCGATCGGGCTTCACGCGAGTAGCCGCGGTCGAGCATGTGGATGTCGGCGATGGCGGTCTGGGTTTCAGGCATGACGGTGATTCTCCCCCGGGGCGCGTTCAGATGGCGGCGCTCTTGTTGGTACGAACCTGTTGCGGGTGGCGTGGTTCCCCACAGGTATAGACCAAGGCTGGATCTTCATCGACCGAGCGGCCGTCAATCGCGAGCAGGCTCACTCCTACAGGGGTACGCATTCCAAATGTAGGAGTGAGCCTGCTCGCGATGGCGCCATTGCAGACAACACAAATCCCACAACCAAAAATGATTTCTCCCACCCCACACTGGCCCATCTCCCCCATGTCAGCTAGCATCGCCCTTTTGCCAGGACTGCCGACCATGAAGATCGTTTCCTTCAACATCAACGGACTGCGCGCCCGTCCGCATCAGTTGGCAGCGCTGATCGAAAAGCATCAGCCAGACGTGATCGGCCTGCAGGAAACCAAGGTCCACGACGACCAGTTCCCGCTGGAAGAAGTGCGCGCGCTGGGCTATCACGTTTATTTCCACGGCCAGAAAGGCCATTACGGCGTTGCCCTGCTCTCGCGCAACGAGCCGATTGCCATTCACAAAGGCTTCGCCACTGATGAAGAAGACGCCCAGCGCCGCTTCATCTGGGGCACCTTCGCCGACGCCAATGGTGTACCGGTGACGATCATGAACGGCTACTTCCCACAGGGCGAAAGCCGCGACCACCCGACCAAGTTCCCGGCCAAGCAACGCTTTTACAGTGACCTGCAAACCTTGCTGGAAAGCCAGTTCCACAACGAACAGCCGCTGGTGGTGATGGGCGACGTGAACATTTCCCCGGAAGACTGCGACATCGGCATCGGCCCGGACAACATGAAGCGCTGGCTGAAAACCGGCAAATGCAGCTTCCTGCCAGAAGAACGCGAGTGGATGGCCCGCCTGAAAAACTGGGGCCTGACGGATAGCTATCGTCACCTGAACCCGGACGTGACCGACATGTTCAGCTGGTTCGACTACCGCAGCCGTGGGTTTGAGGATGAGCCGAAACGTGGGCTGCGGATCGACGTGATCCTCGCCTCCCACGGCCTGTTACCGCGGGTGAAAGATGCCGGTGTGGACTATGAACTGCGCGGGATGGAGAAACCTTCCGACCATGCGCCGATCTGGCTTGAGCTGGCCTGATCCCGAACTCAACACATTTCCCTTGCAGGCCTTCGCCTGTGGTGAGGGGATTTATCCCCTCACCACAGGCGAAGGCCTGCAATTGGATCCTTGTCATGTTTTGGTCATGCGCCTGACTTAATCTCCCCGGCAATCCCCTTGGCTTGATTCGGTGCCGGCATGACCCTGCGTGTTCTGTTCGTCTTTGTGTTGAGTGCATGGCTGTCGGTGTCTGCCGCCACCCTGCCCATCCCGGAAAACGGCCCGGCACTGCGCATTCAGGGTTCCAACACCATTGGCGCCGATCTCGGCCCCGCGCTGGTCGAAGGTTTTTTGCAGGAACAGGGCCTGTTGAAGATCCACCGCGAAAACCCCGACACCGCCAACGAACAACACATTGTTGGCCAGAACGCACAAGGCAAACGGGTCGTGATTGAAGTCGCCGCCCACGGTTCCAGCACCGGTTTCACCGCGCTGAAAAGCGCCACTGCCGACCTGGCCGCCTCCTCCCGCCCGATCAAGGACAGCGAACTCCTCAGCCTGCAAGCGCTGGGCGACATGAAGAACCATGAGGCCGAGCAAGTCATCGCCATCGATGGCCTGGCGATCATCCTGCATCCCGAAAATCCGCTGAAGCAACTGGACACCGAGCAACTGGCGCGGATCTTCGCCGGTGAGGTGAAAACCTGGGAGGACCTCGGCGGTCGCGGCGGTGCGATTCATCTCTATGCGCGGGATGATCAGTCCGGCACCTACGACACGTTCAAGGAACTGGTACTGAGTCGTCGCGGGAAAAGTCTGAGTGCCACGGCGAAACGCTTCGAATCCAGTGAGCAATTGTCCGATGCCGTGAGCAGCGATCAGCAGGGCATCGGCTTCATCGGCCTGCCGTATGTACGCCAGGCCAAAGCCGTGGCCATCGCTGACGGCGCGTCGCAATCGATGCTGCCGCTCAACAGTCTGATAGCGACGGAAGACTATCCGCTGTCCCGCCGCCTGTTCTTTTATCTGCCGCCTGACAGCCAGAATCCTTGGGCGAAAGCGCTGGTGGCATTTGCGCAAAGTCCACAGGGCCAGAAGATTGTCGCGGCCAACGGTTTCATCAGCCAGACCGTGCACGCGATGACCGTCACCCCAAATGCGCTGATGCCCGAGGGTTACCAATCCCTCAGCCGTCACGCCCAGCGTCTGACCGTCAACTTCCGTTTCGAAGAAGGCAGCGCGAGCCTCGACAACAAGGCGCGTCAGGATCTGGCGCGGGTGTTCGACTATATAAAGCGCCACGACAAGACCGAACGCGCGGTGACACTGGTGGGTTTTGGTGACGAGAAAGACGACCCGGCGCGGGCTGACCTGCTGTCCAAGTTGCGGGCCATGGCGGTGCGGCGCGAGTTGGTGAAGAACGGCGTGGTGTTGCGTGAGGTGCGCGGCTTTGGCGCGCTGATGCCGGTGGCGACCAATAGCGCGGATGAAGGGCGGATCAAGAATCGGCGGGTTGAGGTTTGGGTGTATTGAGCCTGATGTCGGTGTGCTGGATGCACCGGCCCCTTCGCGAGCAAGCCCGCTCCCACAGTTTTCTCTGGCGTACACAAAATTTGTGTTCAGTGGAGATCCCTGTGGGAGCGGGCTTGCCCGCGAAGAACGATAACGCGGTGCTGAATCAGCGCTCGCTGCGCAGCAGCTCCTTCGGCACATATTTGCCGATCTCGAACTTGCCGATCGCCGCGCGGTGTACTTCGTCCGGGCCGTCGGCCAGGCGCAGGGTGCGTTGCATGGCGTACATGTAGGCCAGCGGGAAATCGTTCGAGACCCCGGCGCCGCCATGGATCTGGATCGCCCGGTCGATCACTCGCAGCGCGACGTTCGGCGCGACGACCTTGATCTGTGCGATCTCGCTTTTTGCCACTTTGTTGCCCACGGTGTCCATCATGTACGCCGCTTTCAGGGTCAGCAGGCGGGCCATGTCGATTTCCATCCGCGAGTCGGCGATCTTGTCGACGTTGCCACCCAGACGCGCCAGCGGCTTGCCGAATGCGGTGCGGCTCACCGAACGTTTGCACATCAACTCCAGAGCGCGCTCAGCCATGCCGACCGAACGCATGCAATGGTGAATCCGCCCCGGGCCAAGGCGACCCTGAGCAATTTCGAAGCCGCGTCCTTCACCCAGCAATACGTTTTCGTATGGCACACGCACGTTGTCGAACAGCACTTCGGCATGACCGTGCGGTGCATCGTCGTACCCAAACACTGGCAACGGACGGACGATTTTCACCCCGGGGGTGTCGACCGGCACGAGGATCATCGAGTGTTGCGCGTGGCGCGGTGCATCGGGATTGCTCAGGCCCATGAAGATCAGGATCTTGCAGCGTGGATCGCAGGCGCCGGAGGTCCACCACTTCTTGCCGTTGATCACCCACTCGTCGCCATCACGCACGGCGCGGGCGGCCATGTTGGTGGCGTCGGACGAGGCCACGTCCGGCTCGGTCATGGCGAACGCCGAGCGGATCTCGCCGCGCAGCAGCGGTTCGAGCCAGCGCTGTTTCTGTTCTTCATTGGCGTAGCGCACCAGCACTTCCATATTGCCGGTGTCCGGCGCCGAGCAGTTGAACGGCTCCGGCCCGAGCAACGAGCGGCCCATGATTTCCGCCAACGGCGCATATTCGAGGTTGGTCAGGCCCGCGCCGAGCTCCGATTCCGGCAGGAACAGGTTCCACAGGCCTTCGGCTTTGGCCTTGGCCTTGAGCTCTTCCATGATCGCGGTCGGCTGCCAGCGATCGCCTTCGGCAACCTGGCGTTCGAACACGGCTTCGGCCGGATAAACGTAAGCGTCCATGAACGCGGTCACGCGCTCACGCAGTTCTTGCACCTTGGGCGAATAAGCGAAATCCATGAGCAATTACCTTCTTTCGGCAGAGGTTGTTCAGATCATGCAATCGATGCTAGAACAGCGCTGATAATTTACCTAGCCTATTCTCGGCGTGTATAAACATTCATCACCGATATATGATCCGCTGATTGTCAGCCCATAGAACAAGAGAAGCCGCGTTATGAATCTGAGTAAGGTCGACCTCAACCTTTTCATCGTCTTCGACGCGATCTACACCGAAGCCAACCTGACCCGCGCCGGGCAGATTGTCGGCATTACCCAGCCGGCGGTGTCCAACGCGTTGGCGCGGCTGCGCGAGACCTTCAACGATCCGCTGTTCGTGCGCACCGCCCAGGGCATGGTGCCGACGCCGATGGCGCAGAACATCATCGGTCCGGTGCGCAACGCGCTGTCATTGCTGCGGGTGTCGGTGCAGGAGAGCCGGATCTTCAACCCGGCCCAAGCGGTCAAGACTTACCGCATCAGCATGACCGACCTCACTGAAGCGGTGATTCTGCCGCCGCTGTTCCAGCGTCTGCGCCGTCTGGCGCCGACGGTGATCATCGAAAGCTTCCTGTCCAAACGTCGCGAAACCACCAAGGAACTGGCCGCCGGACGGCTGGACTTCGCCGTCGATGCGCCGCTCAACACCGACCCGCAGGTGCGCCACGTCAAGCTGATGGAAGACCGTTACGTCTGCGCGATGCGCAAGGGCCATCCGCTGGCGGGCAAGGAAAAACTCTCGCTGGATGATTATTTGTCGCTGACGCATATCCATATCTCCAGCCGCCGCAGCGGTCTGGGTTATGTCGATCTGGCACTCGGCAAAATGGGCATTCAACGCAAGATCGCCCTGCGTTCGCAGCATTACCTGATGGCGTCCCAGGTCATGCAACAGACCGACATGGTGATGACGGTGCCCGAGCGCTTTGCCCGGCGTAACGACTTGCATGCGTTCAACCTGCCGGTCAACGACGTGCCGCCCTTGGAGACCCACCTTTACTGGCATGAAAGCACCGATCAGGACCCGGCCAACCGCTGGATGCGCGAGCAGATCATCGAGTTGTGCCAGCAGGTGGCGGCGCAGGAGAAGAAGCTCGACAAGGTGTAGGGCTTTTTACCGCGTTATCGTTTTTCGCGAGCAGGCTCGCTCCCACAGTGGATTGCATTTTATCTGGAGAAACGCGGTCGGAAGTGGGAGCGAGCCTGCTCGCGAAGGGGCCATCAAATACACCACAGATCATCCTGCTTGACGTAAACGTCAACTCGCCATTAGCTTAGCGCCAAGACCTTTTTTCGAGCGCTTTCATGAGCAGCCAGACCTACAGCATTTCCGACCTCGCCCGCGAGCTGGACATCACCACCCGGGCGATCCGCTTTTATGAAGAGCAGGGCTTGCTCAGCCCTGAGCGCCGTGGCCAGGAACGCATCTACTCGCCGCGCGACAAGGTCAGCCTGAAGCTGATCCTGCGCGGCAAGCGCATCGGTTTCTCGCTGGCCGAATGCCGCGAGTTGATCGAACTCTACGACCCGTCCAGCGGTAACACCAAACAGCTCAACAGCATGCTGGCGAAAATCAGCGAACGCCGCGAACAGCTGGAGCAGCAGTTGCTCGACATCGAACAGATGAAACTGGAACTCGACACCGCTGAAGAACGCTGCGTGCAGGCGTTGGAGCAGACGCTCAAGAGTCAGCAGGCGGTTCAGTAAACCTACACAAATCCCCATGTAGGAGTGAGCCTGCTCGCGATTGCCATTTCACATTCAACAGTCATGTTGACTGGTCTACCGCGATCGCGAGCAGGCTCACTCCTACAAGGGTTCTCCACGATTTCAAAAGAGCAGGTCAATCCCATGTCCCTCCCCTCCCAAGTACGCCTGATCGAAGTCGGCCCGCGCGATGGCCTGCAGAACGAAGCCCAGCCGATCAGCGTGGCTGACAAGGTGCAACTGGTCGACGCCTTGAGCGCCGCTGGTTTGGGTTACATCGAAGTCGGCAGTTTCGTCTCGCCGAAATGGGTGCCGCAGATGGCCGGCTCCGCTGAAGTGTTCGCGCAGATCCAGCGCAAACCCGGCGTGACCTACGGTGCGCTGGCGCCGAACCTGCGCGGCTTTGAAGACGCGCTGGCCGCCGGCGTAAAAGAAGTCGCCGTGTTCGCCGCTGCGTCCGAAGCGTTCTCGCAGCGCAACATCAATTGCTCGATCAGCGAAAGCCTGGCGCGATTTGCGCCAATCATGGAAGCGGCGAAACATCACGGCGTTACCGTGCGCGGTTACGTGTCCTGCGTGCTCGGCTGCCCGTATGAAGGCACGGTCGCCCCGGAGCAAGTGGCGGTGGTTGCCCGGGAGCTGTACGCGATGGGCTGCTATGAAGTGTCCTTGGGCGACACCATCGGCACCGGCACGGCAGGCGCGACCCGTAAGCTGTTCGAAGTGGTCTCGGCGCAGGTCCCACGAGAAAAACTCGCCGGGCACTTTCACGACACCTACGGCCAGGCCATGGCCAATATCTACGCCAGCCTGCTGGAAGGCATCGCGGTGTTTGACAGCTCTATCGCCGGCCTCGGCGGCTGCCCATATGCAAAAGGCGCGAGCGGTAACGTCGCCACCGAAGACGTGGTGTACCTGCTCAACGGCCTGGGCATCGAGACCGGTATCGACCTCGACGCCTTGATTGCCGCAGGTCGGCAGATCAGTGCGGTGCTCGGTCGCCCGAGTGGTTCGCGTGTGGCCAAGGCCCGTAGCGCACAGTGAGGGCGAAGGTGTTACCGCTGTGTCCGAAACGTGGGCATAGACGAGTAACACGGAAACAAATTTTCTGGATTGCGCTGAAAGAAAAATCCTTCAAAAAACTCAAACCATTGATTTACAAGGATTTTAAAAAGTTGGCACGGCTTCTGCTATCTCTATGGCATAACAAGAATAAAAAGCAGCAAACCAATAAAAACAAGACGTACCGACTCTGACATAACAAAAACAACACGGCAGAGACGCAGCTAACAGATTTTTTTGGAGAAGGTGTGCTTTTCAGGGTGCTCTCAGGAGTGACCCGCAACCGGGCAGAGAACAATAAAACTACCTTCAGGTAGCTCCCGAATCGGTTGGATCGTTTAACGAGAAAGCAGATCAGCGCTCAAAAAAATACGTTTGCTCTTGACCCCGGATGGGGGTCGCCAAAAACAGCGGTAAAGGGCCACGGTTGCCAAAAACAACAACAGACCGCCTCTCAATAATAAGAAAGAGCACGCGACGACAAAATTAAAGGGGAGCTTCGGCTCCCCTTTGTGCTTTCTGTGATTCCTGAAAATACTCTATCTCCATTGTGGGAGCGGGCTGGCTCGCGAATGCGCGTGCATCAGGTACAAATTTGTCGCCTGACACTCCGCATTCGCGAGCAAGCCCGCTCCCACAGGGATTGTGCTTACCGCTCGATTGTTTTCAGTTCCTCGATGCTTATTTCACGCATCCTGAATTTCTGAATCTTGCCCGTCACCGTCATCGGAAACTCTTCGACGAACTTGAAGTAACGCGGCGTCTTGAAGTGCGCGATGCGCTCCTTGCACCAGGTTTGCAGCTCCAGCTCGGAGGCATTGTGGCCGGGGTGGAATTTGATCCAGGCGACAATCTCCTCGCCGTAACGCGAGCACGGAATGCCGATCACCTGCACGTCCGCCACCGCCGGATGAGTGAAGAAGAACTCCTCCAGTTCACGCGGGTAAACGTTCTCGCCACCGCGAATGATCATGTCCTTGTTACGCCCGGCGATGTTCACGTAACCCTCATCGTTCATGCTCGCCAGGTCGCCGGTGTGCATCCAGCCGGCCTCATCGATGGCCTCGGCGGTGGCCTGCGGGTTGTTCCAGTAACCGAGCATTACGCTGTAACCACGGGTGCACAGCTCGCCGATGGTGCCGCGTGGCACTGGATTGCCGGCCTCGTCGATGATTTTGCTTTCGAGTTGTGGCTGGGTGCGGCCGACGGTGGTGACGCGCAGTTCCAGTTCATCTGCCGGCCCGGTTTGCAGCGACACCGGGCTGGTTTCGGTCATGCCGTAGGCAATCTGCACTTCGCTCATGTGCATCTCGCTGATGACCCGGCGCATCACCTCGATCGGGCACGTGGCACCGGCCATGATCCCGGTGCGCAGGCTCGACAGATCGAAGTCGGCACGCAGCGGTTGATCGAGCATGGCGATGAACATGGTCGGCACGCCATAGAGGCCGGTGGCCTGTTCTTCAGCGACGGTTTGCAGGGTCAGTAGCGAATCGAAAGCGTCATTGGGATAAATCATCGTACTGCCGTGGGTGATGCAGCCGAGATTGCCCATGACCATGCCGAAGCAGTGGTACAGCGGCACCGGGATCACCAGGCGGTCGCTCGGGGTCAGGCCGAGGCTTTCGCCGACCATGTAACCGTTATTGAGGATGTTGTAGTGACTGAGGGTCGCGCCCTTGGGGAAACCGGTGGTGCCGGAGGTGTACTGAATGTTCACCGGTTGATCGAAGTGCAGGCTGTCGCTGCGTTCACTGAGTTGTTTGGCAGAGACGCTGCTCGCCATATCAGTCAGTTGCGACCACGGCAGGAAACCTGACGGCGGCTGCGGATCGAGGCTGATCACCCCGCGCAACTCAGGCAAACGTTCACTGCGCAGTTGGCCAATGGATTGCTCGGCCAGTTCCGGCACTAACCCTTGCAACATGCCGTGATAGTTCGAGGACTTGAACGCCCCGGCGCACACCAGCCACTGGCAGCCGGACTGTTTGAGCACGTACTCCAGTTCGGAGCTGCGGTAGGCCGGGTTGATGTTGACCAGAATTACGCCGATTTTCGCCGTGGCGATTTGTGTGATGCACCACTGCGCGCAGTTTGGCGCCCAGATGCCAAGCCGATCCCCCGCCTGCAAACCCAGCGCCAGCAAAGCTCTGGCGTGCAGATCCACCGTGTCGGCCAGTTGCCGCCAGGAGTAGCGCAACTGCTGATGACGCACCACCAGCGCTTCGCCGTCGGGGTATTGCGCCACCGTCTGGTCGAACTGCTGCCCGATGGTCATCGCCAGCAAGGCTTTGTCCTGGGAACCACGGGTGTAGCTGCGCTGCGGGTTTGCACTGGGTTGATCCATGACGACCCCTATTGTCTTTATTAGTGGGTTTACCGGATTGCACTTTTTGCGGGGAGCTTTGTGGTTGGCCTTTGTGGCGAGGGGATTTATCCCCGTTGGGTGGCGAAGCCGCCCCTGCATATCTCCTGACAAATCAGATTTACAGATTTCACGACTGCTTCGCAGCCGAACGGGGATAAATCCCCTCACCACAAAAGCCCGCTCCCACAAAAAAAGCATTCCGTTTTCAATCTTGAACTGCCCCTACTCTCGCTCAAGTTGACGTTAACGTAAAGGGTGATTGACAGCCATTCATCACAGGCTTACGTTAACGTAAAGGTGAGAGCCGAATGACTGCCCTCCCCGCCCTACAAAAAAGCCAAAAGGTGACCCATGAGCTATCCATCCCTGAACTTCGCCCTCGGTGAAACCATCGACATGCTGCGCGATCAGGTTCAGTCCTTTGTCGCCAAAGAGGTCGCTCCGCGCGCCGCGCAGATCGACAGCGACAACCTGTTCCCGGCCGACATGTGGCGCAAGTTTGGTGACATGGGCCTGCTCGGCATCACCGTCCCGGAAGAGTACGGTGGCGCGGGCCTGGGTTACCTGGCGCACGTGGTGGCGATGGAAGAAATCAGCCGCGGTTCGGCCTCGGTGGCACTGTCCTACGGCGCGCATTCCAACCTCTGCGTCAACCAGATCAACCGCAACGGCAACCACGAACAGAAAACCAAATACCTGCCGAAACTGATCAGCGGCGAACACGTCGGCGCCCTCGCCATGAGCGAGCCAAACGCCGGTTCCGACGTGGTTTCGATGAAACTGCGCGCCGACAAACGCGGCGATCGTTTCGTCCTCAATGGCAGCAAAACCTGGATCACCAATGGCCCCGACGCCAACACCTACGTGATCTACGCCAAAACCGACCTGGAAAAGGGCCCGCACGGCATCACCGCGTTCATCGTCGAGCGCGACTGGAAAGGCTTCAGCCGCAGCAACAAGTTCGACAAGCTCGGCATGCGCGGCTCCAACACCTGCGAGCTGTTCTTCGATGACGTCGAAGTGCCGGAAGAAAACATCCTCGGCGTACTCAACGGCGGCGTGAAAGTGCTGATGAGCGGCCTCGATTACGAGCGTGTGGTTCTCTCGGGTGGCCCGACCGGGATCATGCAGTCGTGCATGGATCTGATCGTGCCGTACATCCACGACCGCAAACAGTTCGGCCAGAGCATCGGCGAATTCCAGCTGATCCAGGGCAAAGTCGCTGACATGTACACCCAGCTCAACGCCAGCCGCGCCTATCTGTACGCGGTGGCCCAGGCTTGCGAGCGCGGCGAAACCACCCGTAAAGACGCCGCCGGGGTGATCCTTTACACCGCCGAGCGCGCCACACAAATGGCCCTCGACGCGATCCAGATTCTGGGCGGCAATGGTTACATCAACGAATTCCCGGCCGGGCGTCTGCTGCGTGACGCCAAGCTGTACGAAATCGGTGCCGGCACCAGTGAGATCCGCCGCATGCTGATCGGCCGCGAACTGTTCAACGAAACGAAATGAATTTCGTCAGCTGCGAACTGCAAGTTTCAAGCTGCGAGGGAACAGCTTTAGCTTGCCGCTCATAGCTGCTTACGGAGTAAGCCATGATCCTGCATACCCAGCTCAATCCCCGTTCAGCAGAGTTCGCCGCCAACAGCGCGGCGATGCTCGAACAGGTCGACGCCCTGCACACCCTGCTCGCCCAAGTGGCGCAGGGTGGCGGCGCGAAAGCCCAGGAACGTCACACCTCGCGGGGCAAACTGCTGCCGCGTGAGCGGATCAATCGTCTGCTCGACCCCGGATCACCCTTCCTGGAAATCAGCCAGCTCGCCGCGCACGCGGTGTATGGCGAAGACGTACCAGCAGCAGGCGTGATCGCCGGGATCGGCCGGGTCGAAGGCGTCGAGTGCATGATCGTCGCCAACGACGCGACGGTGAAGGGCGGCTCGTACTACCCGCTGACCGTGAAAAAACACCTGCGCGCGCAGACTATCGCCCAGCAGAACCGTCTGCCGTGCATTTATCTGGTGGACTCGGGCGGCGCCAACCTGCCGCGTCAGGACGAGGTGTTCCCGGATCGCGAACACTTCGGCCGGATCTTTTTCAACCAGGCCAATATGAGTGCCATGGGCATCCCGCAGATCGCCGTGGTCATGGGCTCGTGCACCGCTGGCGGCGCGTATGTGCCGGCGATGGCGGACGAAGCGATCATGGTGCGCAACCAAGCGACGATCTTCCTCGCCGGCCCACCGCTGGTGAAAGCTGCGACCGGTGAAGTGGTGAGCGCTGAAGACCTCGGCGGTGCCGATGTGCACTGCAAGATTTCCGGGGTGGCCGACCATTACGCAGAGAGCGACGAACACGCCCTCGCCCTCGCCCGCCGCAGCGTTGCCAACCTCAACTGGCGCAAGCTCGGCGAGGTGCAACAACGCACGCCGATTGCGCCGCTGTACGCCAGCGATGAGTTGTATGGGGTGGTCTCGGCCGACGCCAAGCAGCCGTTCGACGTGCGCGAAGTGATTGCGCGGCTGGTCGACGGCTCGGTGTTCGATGAATTCAAGGCGCTGTTCGGCACCACGCTGGTCTGTGGTTTTGCCCACCTGCACGGCTACCCGATCGCGATCCTCGCCAACAACGGCATCCTCTTCGCCGAAGCCGCGCAGAAAGGTGCGCACTTTATCGAACTGGCCTGCCAGCGCGGTATCCCGCTGCTGTTTTTGCAGAACATCACCGGCTTCATGGTTGGGCAGAAATACGAGGCCGGCGGCATCGCCAAGCACGGCGCAAAACTGGTGACGGCGGTGGCCTGCGCCAAGGTGCCGAAATTCACCGTGATCATCGGCGGCAGCTTCGGCGCCGGTAACTACGGCATGTGCGGGCGGGCTTACGATCCGCGCTTCCTGTGGATGTGGCCGAATGCGCGCATCGGCGTGATGGGTGCCGAGCAGGCCGCCGGCGTGCTGGTGCAAGTCAAGCGTGAACAGGCTGAACGCAGCGGCCAGGCCTTCAGCGCCGAGCAGGAAGCCGAGATCAAGCAACCGATCCTCGACCAGTACGAAGAGCAGGGTCACCCCTACTACTCCAGCGCACGACTGTGGGACGACGGCGTCATCGACCCGGCGCAGACCCGCGATGTGCTGGCCCTGGCCTTGTCCGCGTCGTTGAACGCGCCTATCGAACCGAGCCGCTTCGGCGTGTTCCGGATGTGATCGGGAGAATCTCATGAGTGATTTCAACACCCTCGAACTGCAGAGCGACCCACGGGGTTTCGCGACGCTGTGGCTCAACCGCGCCGAAAAGAACAACGCGTTCAACGCCGAGATGATCCGCGAGCTGATCCTCGCTCTCGACAAGGTGGCCAGTGACGCCAGCCTGCGTTTTCTGCTGGTGCGCGGCCGCGGCAAACACTTCAGCGCCGGCGCCGACCTGGCATGGATGCAGCAATCGGCCGAGCTCGATTACCACACCAATCTCGACGACGCCCGCGAACTGGCGGAGCTGATGTACAACCTCGCCAAGCTGAAAATCCCGACCCTGGCCGTGGTGCAAGGCGCGGCGTTTGGCGGCGCGCTGGGCCTGATCAGTTGCTGCGACATGGCGATTGGCGCCGATGACGCGCAATTCTGCCTGTCGGAAGTGCGCATCGGTCTGGCACCAGCGGTGATCAGTCCGTTCGTGGTGCAGGCCATTGGCGAACGCGCCGCCCGTCGTTACGCGCTGACCGCCGAACGCTTCGGTGGGCAGCGGGCGCGGGAGATCGGTTTGCTGTCCGAGAGCTACCCGGCCGCCGAGCTTGATCAAGCCGTCGAGCAATGGATCGATAACTTGCAGCTCAACAGCCCCGCCGCGATGCGCGCCAGCAAAGACCTGCTGCGCGAAGTCGGCAACGGTGCGCTGACTCCGGCCCTGCGCCGCTACACCGAAAACGCCATCGCCCGCATCCGCGTCAGCCCTGAAGGCCAGGAAGGCTTGCGCGCCTTCCTGCAAAAACGTGCACCCAGCTGGCAAGCCGCAACCACCACCAAGGAGCCGCGTTGATGAACGCACCTGTTCTCACCACCCTGCTGGTGGCCAACCGTGGCGAAATCGCGTGCCGGGTCATGCGTACCGCCAAGGCGCTGGGCCTGACCACCGTTGCCGTGCACAGCGCCACCGACCGCGAAGCACGGCACAGCCGGGAAGCGGATATCCGTGTCGACCTGGGCGGCAGCAAAGCCGCCGACAGCTATCTGCAAATCGACAAACTGATCGCGGCGGCCAAGGCCAGCGGCGCGCAGGCGATTCACCCAGGTTATGGCTTTCTGTCGGAGAACGCCGGTTTCGCTCGTGCTATTGAACAGGCAGGACTGATTTTCCTCGGCCCGCCCGCTTCGGCCATCGACGCCATGGGCAGCAAGTCTGCGGCCAAGGCCTTGATGGAAACCGCTGGCGTGCCGCTGGTGCCGGGCTACCACGGCGAAGCGCAGGATCTGGAAACCTTCCGCGATGCCTGTGAACGCATTGGCTATCCGGTGCTGCTCAAGGCCACTGCCGGTGGCGGCGGCAAGGGCATGAAAGTGGTCGAGGATGTCAGCCAGTTGGCCGAAGCCCTGGCCTCGGCCCAGCGTGAGGCGCAGTCGTCGTTCGGCGATTCGCGGATGCTGGTGGAGAAATACCTGCTCAAACCACGTCACGTGGAAATCCAGGTGTTCGCCGACCAGCACGGCAACTGCCTGTACCTCAACGAGCGTGACTGCTCGATCCAGCGCCGCCATCAGAAAGTCGTCGAAGAAGCCCCGGCGCCAGGTCTGACCCCGCAGCTGCGCCGCGCCATGGGCGAAGCGGCGGTGCGTTCGGCACAGGCGATCGGTTACGTCGGCGCCGGCACCGTGGAGTTCCTGCTCGATGCGCGGGGTGAGTTTTTCTTCATGGAAATGAACACGCGCCTGCAAGTTGAGCACCCGGTCACAGAAGCAATCACCGGCCTCGATCTGGTGGCGTGGCAGATTCGTGTAGCGCGCGGTGAAGCGTTGCCGATCACCCAGGATCAGGTGCCGCTCAATGGCCATGCGATTGAAGTGCGGCTGTATGCCGAAGACCCATCGAATGACTTCCTGCCCGCGACCGGGCGTCTGGAACTGTATCGTGAATCGGCTGCTGGCCTGGGACGACGGGTCGATAGCGGGGTTGAAGAAGGCGATGAGATTTCGCCGTTCTACGACCCAATGCTCGGCAAGCTGATTGCCTGGGGCGAGGATCGTGAACAGGCACGCCTGCGACTGTTGAGCATGCTCGATGAGTTCGCGATTGGCGGTTTGAAGACCAACATCAACTTCCTGCGGCGGATCATCGCGCATCCGGCCTTTGCCGCGGCGGAGCTGGATACCGGGTTTATTCCGCGCCATCAGGAACAGCTGTTGCCGGCGCCGGGTGAGCTCAGCGATGAGTTCTGGCAGACCGCCGCGCAGGCGTTCGCGCAGAGTCTGTCGGGCGCAGTACGGGCCGACGATCCGGGTTCGCCATGGGCGCTGAACAATGGTTTGCGCGCAGGTCTGCCGACGGAAATCACCTTGCACTTGAGCTGCGAAGGTCAGGATCGGGCGTTGACCTTGAGCACTGCTGGCAACGCCAAACTGTCGAGCGAAGCACTGGTGGTCGAGCACGACGGTGTGCGCCGTACCTTGCGTGCCATTCGCCAGGGCGATGGGTTGTACCTGCAATGGGACGGTGAACTGCGCCGCATCGAAACCTACGACCCGATCAGCGCCGTCGACGCCAGCCACAGCCATCAGGGTGGACTGACTGCACCAATGAACGGCAGCATCGTGCGAGTGTTGGTGGAGGCCGGGCAAGCGGTCGAGGCCGGTGCGCAACTGGTGGTGCTGGAGGCGATGAAGATGGAGCACAGCATCCGTGCGCCCCATGCGGGAGTGATCAAGGCGCTGTATTGCCAGGAAGGCGAAATGGTTGGCGAAGGCAGCGCCTTGGTTGAACTGGAAGCGGTGTAAATGAGCAGATCGATCCTACGCCCGGCGAGGATCGATCTGACTAGTAACGCGCCGTTGCCTGAACCACGACACCGATGATTCGACACTCGTCGGTGAACAGGGCTTTCGGCCAGGTCGGATTGAGCGGTACCAGGTAACGCTGGCCGCCCTCTTCGTCCAGTTTGCGGAAGATCGCTTCTTCGCTGTCCTGCCACTGGGCGATCACCAGTTTGCCGGGTACCGCTTCCACCTCCGGATCCACCAGAATCAGCATGCCTTCGGCAATGCTCTGGCCGGTGGGTGCGGTCATCGAGTCCCCCGCCACCGTGAGCCAGAACGCCGCACCACGGGCATGATAATCCGTCAGTTCGAAGCGCGGCTTGTCCTGCGTCGGGGTATAGGCCGTGGCTGCACTTTCGCGTGTTTCGCACGAGGTGCGCCAGTCGCTGACCGGGTAGCGAAAGTACGGGTTGTACTTCTGCGCCAGTGGCATTTCGTCATCCGCCGCTTCCTGCGGTTCACGGATCACCAGCACCACTTCGAGGAACTCCATCCCCAGCGCCTGCAACACGCGGTTCATTTGCGTGATGCCCGGTTCGCGACGCTTGTTCAGCCAATGGCCGATGCCGCCCTGGGACATGCCGACGCGCTCTCCGAGCTCTGTTTGAGTGATTTTGAGTTCACTCATCTTGGCCTTGACCAACTCAATCCATTTATCCATGTGGGGCACCTTACGTGGACGCCTTCGGCCAGCAAAACACATATTGTAGTATTTAAATTCTGGTCACAACTACGTACCGTACTATTCTGAAAGCACGGATTTTCAATCGAACAAGGAGTGACCTTTCACCATGAATATCAGCAGCAAAGACTTGCCCGATCTGCAAATGGACACCACGTTCACCTCTCCTCAAGGCAACGCGGCAGCGCAGCGAGCACTGGATTATTACTTGAAACCAGCTGTGTCAGAACCCGAAGTCGAAGAGCGTTTTTTCGATGTAAAACGTCATCTCAGTGGCGAAGAAGCCCTGGTGCATGCCTCCGATCTACTGCGCTGTGCAGCGGCCACCGCGTTCAAGGCAGCTGAAAACCTGCAAGGCGCAAGCCGCGACCTGGCCTTTTCGGTTGTGCATATGGTGGATATGGCGCGGGCGATGGTCGACCATTCAATTGATGGCGAGCAGCTCTGACGAACACGGCAAACAGACGGACAAGAAAGAATTTCCCCATCGCGCAGATAAAAACATTTGACTTGCAAATGATAATGATTATTATTGCAAGCAACTGATCGCGAGATCAGTCGATGGACCAGAGACCTTAGGTCGGTCTTCTGGACTATCTCCTCATCAGGCTAATCACGGTTTTTGACCCGGCTTTTTGCCGGGTCTTTTTTTTGCCCGTTTTCGGGCTTATGGCTTCAGGCTAATGAAGTCTTTGGGCGTTGCAAATTCGATGGCGCGGATAATATCAAAAGAATATCGCTTGGCAAGCGAAGCCCGGCCACATTGAGGAAAACTGATGACAATTAGCACTTGAGAATCAATCGCACAGTCTCTAAGCTGCTTGCGCGTCATGGAGGACGCCCCCCACCGCAACCCGCAATTTCCCTCGGTTTCACCCCTGTCTTGCGTGTAAAGTAGCCGCCATAAAAATCATATTCAGGAAGCGATTATGACCGTGGCCAAATCTTCGTTCGACATCAGCGCCAACTTCGACAGCGGCAACATTCAAGTCATCGACATCACCAATCCGCTCAATCCGGTTCTGGCTATTCGCCCGGATACCCGCAGCGCGCATTTTCAGTGGTTCCACTTCAAGGCCAGCGGCCTGCATGTTCATCAGGAGCACTGGTTTCGCTTGGTCAACGCCAGCCAATCTTCCTATAACAAGGCGTGGACCGGCTATCAGGCAGTCGCTTCCTACGACCACGTCAACTGGTTCCGCATTCCCACCAGTTTTGAGGGCGACAGCCTGCGCTTTTGCCTCGAAGCCGAGCAGACCCACGCCTGGTTCGCCTACTTCGAACCCTACAGCCGTGGTCGTCATGACTGGCTGATCGAGCAGGCGCTGACCAAGGCCGGCACTGAACTCCTGGCCACTGGCAAGAGCGTCGAAGGGCGTGACATTCAGTTGCTGCGCAAGGGCAGCGGCGCCGAAGGCCAGCGCAAAGTCTGGATCATCGCGCAACAGCACCCGGGCGAGCACATGGCCGAATGGTTCATGGAGGGCGTGATCGAGCGTCTGGAGCGCCACGAAGACCCGGTCTTGAACAAACTGCTCGCCAGCGCCGACCTGTTCCTGGTGCCGAACATGAACCCAGACGGTGCCTTCCACGGCCACCTGCGCACCAACGCCATGGGCCAGGACCTGAACCGTGCCTGGCAGAGCGCCAGTCAGGACGTCAGCCCCGAGGTACTTTTCGTACAGCAGCAGATGGAAAAGTACGGCGTCGATCTGTTCCTCGACGTACACGGTGACGAAGAAATCCCCCACGTGTTCACCGCCGGTTGCGAAGGCAACCCGGGGTACACGTCGCGTATCGAGAGGCTCGAAGAGCATTTCCGCACGCACCTCAAGCACACCACCAAAGACTTCCAGACCAAATACGGCTACACCCGCGACGAACCGGGCCAGGCCAACATGACTCTGGCCTGCAACAGCGTCGGCGAGAAATACGACTGCCTGTCGCTGACCCTGGAAATGCCGTTCAAGGACCACGATGACGCGCCAAACCCGCTCACCGGCTGGTCGGGCAAACGCTCCAAACAGTTGGGCAAGGACGTACTGACCACCATCGCCGACATGGTCGATACCCTGCGCTGATCCCTACCCCGCCACACCCAAAAGATCGCAGCGTTGTCTGCGATCTTTTTTTTGCCCAATCAAATGCCTCGCCCAATCAGGTTGCAAAATAAAACCACAGTGCTTACCGTAACTCTGGTTTTAATATGAAACCCAAAAAAGGAATCAGGGCATGCAACCTCAACCCCTCAAAAGCAGCGTGGTGCTGCTGTTCGCCGTCGCCTGTGGACTGGCCGTGGGCAATGTGTATTACGCGCAGCCGCTGCTGGATGCCATGGCCGAAGCATTTGCCATGTCGCCGGCGACCATCGGCATCGTCATCACCTTGACGCAGTTCGGCTACGGCATCGGTCTGGTGTTGCTGGTGCCACTCGGCGACCTGCTCAACCGACGGCGGCTGATCGTCACCCAGACCCTGCTCTCGGCAGCGGCCCTGCTACTGATCGCGCTGGCGCCCAACAGCGCGTGGTTACTGCTCGGCATGACCCTGACCGGTTTGCTCGCGGTGGTGACGCAAGTGCTGGTGGCCTACGCCGCGACACTGGCCGTCCCGGCACAACGCGGCCGGGTGGTCGGGGTCGTCACCAGCGGCATCGTCGTCGGTATCTTGCTCGCGCGCACCGTTGCCGGGGCCATGGCTGACCTGGCCGGATGGCAGGCGATTTACATGCTGTCGGCGGGGCTGACACTGCTGATGGCGCTGCTGCTGTTGCGCGTCCTGCCCAAGGGTGAGTCCGCGCAGCCGGCCAGCAGTTACAGCGCGCTGATCGCTTCGGTGTTCCGCCTGTTCAGACAAGAACCGGTGCTGCGACAACGGGCGATACTCGCCCTGCTGACCTTCGCCAGCGCCATGGTCCTGTGGACGCCGATGGTGCTGCCGCTGGCCGCGCCACCGCTGTCGTTGTCTCACAGTGAAATCGGTCTGTTCGGACTGGCTGGAGCCGCCGGTGCGCTGGCGGCGGCGCGTGCCGGACACCTGGCCGACCGGGGTCTTGGCCAATGGGTCAGTGGGCTTTCGTTATTGCTGATGCTGGCTTCGTGGCTCCCGATCGCCCTCACCCAGTCGTCGCTGTGGGCGCTGTTGCTCGGCGTGATCACCCTCGATCTGGGCTTGCAGGCCGTGCACGTCACCAGCCAGAGCATGATCTACAGCGTGCGCCCCGAAGCACAAAGCCGCCTCACCGCCGGCTACATGCTGTTCTATTCGATCGGTAGCGCAGTGGGTTCGCTCATTTCGACGGCGATGTACGCGTGGGCCGGCTGGACCGGTGTGTGCCTGCTCGGCGCCGGTATCAATGCGCTGGCGCTGGGTTACTGGTGGCTGACCCTGAAAAGTGGCGCACCGCAGCAGTGCGCCACCCAGGCAGGCTAGTCGCGATCCCGACCGCGCAGCATGCTGTCGAGCACCTCGTCGCGGCGCACCCAACCATGGAACAGCGCCGCCGCCAGGTGCAGCAGCACGGTCAGGAACAGCAGATACGCCAGATAGCCATGCGTCTTGCGCAGCACGGCGAACAGTTGTGCATCGGCCGGCAGGATCGACGGCAGCTGCAACGTAGTGCTGAGCATCACCGGCTCGCCCGACGCACTGATCATCGCCCAGCCGAGCACCGGCAGCACCAGCATCAACGCGTACAACAACACGTGCGAAGCCTTGGCCGCCATCACCTGCCAGCCCGGAAGATCCGCAGGCAGCGGCGGCTGTCGGGTGGAAAACCGCACCAACAGGCGCACGACCACCAGCAGCAGAATCGCGATGCCCAGCGGTTTGTGCAGGTGAATCAGCCATTCATGCCGCTGCGAAACGGAAGTGACCATGCCGGCGCCAATGAACAACATGGCAATGACCATCAGCGCCATCAGCCAGTGCAGCAGCCGCGCCAACAGCGCGAAATGAGTCGGTTGCGTGCTCATGGGCGAGCCTCCTGCTTGGCGGCGGGCAATTGGCTGACTTCACTGGTACGGCGCAGGTAGGAATCGGCGTAACCGGCAGAACGCGCAGCAAGCAATGGGTCGTCGGAACCTTCGATACCGGCCGGCAGCACCAGCGGATCGTAGTTGATGTCACGGCATTCGCCGCTGAGTTGCGGCTGAGTCTTCTCCAACACCAGCGTGCCGGCATTCAACACCTTGCGCCCCTCGGGCCAGGTCTTGCTGGCGTCGTTCACCGGATCACCGGGGTTGGCCAGGGTGATGTTCAACTGCCAGCGCAACGGCCCTTCGGCCAGACGCTGCACCAGATCCTTCTCGAGAAAGTCCGCACCCTTCGGCGCCGTGGCTCCGGCGGCATCACGCGCCAGTGGCGTAACGCTCCAGCGCACGGCCTGCTTCTGGCCACTGGCGTTGACCAGATAGAACGCATTCACGCTGTTGTAGGTTTCGGTGGCATAGCTGGCCGACGGTTTGGCGGTCTTCACCCAGGTCAGGAACGGCACCGCCTCCGGATGCGCGGCGAAGAACGCCGGGACTTTCGACGGATCCGGCTTGCCCGTGGCCGGGTCCGGCGACTGCGCCTGCTGCAACTGATAGAACGCCTCGGGCGTGCCGACCGGAAACACCGGCATGCTGTTCATTCCGGTGCGCCATTGCTGACCGTTGGCCTGGGTGAAACGCAATGCCAGACTGCGGATCGGCACGCTGTTGTCCGGTGCGTAGGGATTACCCGCCGGTAGTGCGAAACGCCCGACCACCGGAGTCTGCGCCTCGTTGAACACCTGCGCGGAAGAGAACGCCCGCGCCTCGCCGCTGCTCTCGAAATGCCCGATCACGCACACGCCCTTGGCGTGGTTGCGACGAAACCCGGGATGCACGCCGTTGTTTTTCTCCAGCACGTCAACCAACGCCTTGGGCGTCAGACGTTGTGGGTCAAAGTTACCGTGCACGTAGGCAAACGCCCCGGCGACAGCGGCAACCACCACGGCAATCGCCGTCAGACGCAACACTGCGCTCGCGGCGCTCAAGGGCGGACGCGGTGGCCTGCCCGGCGGTGAAGTGCGATCAACCATGAATAACTCCAGGGCCATCGGCCACAAGTAGGAAGAATCAGCAAGACGCACCCCAGCGGGATTTATTCCATGACCCGGTATTTATTTTTCCGAACGTGGAATAACCTCCAGCGGCGGACGTCTTCCTAGTCCACAGCGTAGTGACTAGCAGAATTTCATGAGCGAATTCGACGAACAGTTGAAAGAAATCATTCCCAGATTGCGCCGCTTTGCCGTGTCACTGACCCGCAACAGCAGCAGCGCCGACGATCTGGTGCAGGCCAGCCTTGAGCGGGCCCTGTCCGGCTGGGGTGGCAAACGCGCCGAGGGCGACGTGCGCGCGTGGCTGTTCGCGATCCTCTATCGGCAATTTCTCGATGCCCACCGGCGCTCGCGTCGTTATGCACGAATGCTCGAATTCTTCACCGGTCGCGACGACGCCGAACCCTCAACCGAGCGTACCGTGATCGCTCAATCGACCCTGCAAGCCTTCGATCGCCTGCCCACCGAGCAGCGTGCCCTGCTGTTGATGGTCTCGGTGGAAGGCCTGAGCTACCAGGAAGTCGCCGACATCCTCGACGTCCCCACCGGCACCGTGATGTCGCGCCTGTCCCGCGCCCGCCAGGCGTTGCGCCAACTGAGCGACGGCGAAATCAGCAGCCCTTCTTTGCGGATACTCAAATGATCAGCATGCCCCCCAGCGAGCGCGACCTGCACGCTTACGTCGACCACCAACTCAACGAGGCTGATCGGCGCGTGCTCGACACTTGGTTAGCCACCCACCCGGAAGCCGCTGCGCAGGTGCGCGCCTGGCAACAGGACGCCCAGCAACTGCGCGCTGCCCTCGGCAATGCATTGCAGCTACCGGCCAATCCGGAACTCGATCCGGCACTGATTCGCCAGCGCCTCAAGCGTCAGTCGCGGCGCCACCTGGCCAGCGCGGCGGTGTTGCTGATCGCGGTCGGCATCGGCGGCTTCAGCGGCTGGCAGGCACGGGAAATGACCCTGGTGCGCCCTTCCCTGTTACCGATGACCGACGCCCTGCAGGCCTATCGACTGATTGCCCAGCAAGGGATGTTGCCGGCGGACTACAAGGTCGACACTGACGGCGACATGCAGCGCTGGCTCGACCGTTATTTCACTCAGGCCAGTCGCTTGCCGGACCTGAAAGCCGCAGGGTTCGAACCGGTCAGCGGCCGCCTGCTCAGCACCGACGAAGGCCCGGCGGCGATGGTGATGTACGAGGATCGCAGCGGCCACAAGGTCAGCTTCTACGTGCGTCCACCGGGGCCGAAGAACACCTTCCTGCCACGCGGCAGCCGCAGCGATGGTGATCTGCAGGCCGATTACTGGTCCGGCGGCGGATACAACTATGCAATGGTCAGCCCGACTGACTCGCCGGCGGCAAAACAACTCAAGCAATCAATGCAATTCTGAGAGCTTCATAGATCCCCTGTAGGAGTGAGCCTGCTCGCGATAGTGGTGCACCAGTCAGATCAGATGTAACTGACAGAAAGCTATCGCGAGCAGGCTCACTCCTACAGGGACTGTGTGAATTCAGAACCCTACGTCGAGCACCACATTGTCCAGGTACGTCCCCGCCGGCGGCGTGGTCTGGTCGGTATAAATCTTCGCGTTGTAATTGAAGATCTGGCTCCCGGTGCCTAGCCCGTTCCCCGGATTGACCTCGGCATCCGTGCTGGCCCGACGCTCGCTGCCAACGCTGCCCCAACGGGTGGTGCCGGCACTTTTGAAGATGTCGTAGGCCAGATAATTGCTCCCGGAAATCATCCGCCGCCGGCCACCGACACCGACCGGGTTCTGCCCGTCGCTCAAACCCACGGTGTAGGCGCTGCCCTTGGTGCAGGCCAGATTGATTGTCTGCCCGGTCACCGGGGTAAAGGCGCTGATCACCGGCGCGCTGCCGAACGCGATGTTCGGCGCGGTAATCGTGCAGTCGTTGGACACGGTCAGATTCACCGTCAGCGTCGCCGTACCGCTATTGATGTCGCGCCCCAGGCAAACACTGCCGATACCGATCCCGGAGCAGTAATTCCAGTTCCAGAAAATGCTCAGGGTTTCCGTATAGACCCCGGCGGCGACGTTGCTGCCGATGGTCGTGCCCAGGTACAGCGGCACGGTTTTCGGGGTGGTGCCGTTGAGTAACCCCAGCGCGTCGATGATGCCGTTGCGGGCGAAATCGTAAGCTGTGCCGCGGGTCACCGGGTAACTGGTGCTGTTGTTGGCGTAGATCGTGTAACCGATGACGTCCCCGGTCGGCCCGAGCAACCCGCTCTGGGTCGAGGTGATGGTGGCGTAGAAATGGTCGTTGCTGGTCAGCAGTGACAGCAGCGACCCGGTGCAACTCAACCCGGCATTGAGCGTGGAACTCGACTGGGTGGTGGTGCGCACGGCAATCGAACTGATCGAGCCGAACGCCGCCGGCGTGGTGCCGGGCACCGAACACAAGGCCTGCGCCGCCCCCGGCAGCAGCAGCGCCAGGCACAGACAGATTCGGGCTGCGATCACTGGCACACCAACGGGCCGATCAGCGGCACCTGGCTCTGCTGCATGTCTACGCTGAACTGTGCCTTGCAGGTCTTGCCGCCCGCCAGTGTCACCTGCAACGCGTTCTGCGCCTGCAGGTTTTCCAGATACACCAGCCCATCCCAGCCGACCACCGTGCGCGTCCCACTCTGCTCATGCAGCACGCCCGCGCCCAACGGCAGTTCACGTTGCTGCGCATCCACCAGCACGATGCTCGCGGCGATCACCCGGGACAGTGGAAACTCCAGCAAATAACCACTGCCCCGGCGCACGGCGATGCGTTGTTCGACGTTGGGGCTGCGCACGTTGGCCGGCAGATTCAGTGGATCGATTTCGTATTTGCCGCGGTAGTAAGCGCTGCTCCACGGCACCAGCAGATGGCCGTTCTTGTCGGTCTGACCGACCTGCTGGTTTTCGTAGCGCACCGGAATATCGGCAAAGCCATCGGTGCTGACCACCACAAATGCATCGTCGATACGATTGGCGGCGAACACCTGCCGGTCCATCCACACCAGCGAGCCACTGGCATCGGCCCAACGGGTTTCGGCGTCTGAGGTGCCGTAGACCCCGGCCTGCAATTGCACCGATTGCAGGCGCCAGGTCACGTCGGCCTGACGATAATCGGGACCGTCACCCTTGGCGTAACCCAGATTGAAACCGACGCCGCCCTCGGTCGGCACCGAGCGGCTGTAGTTGACCCGCTGCTGACTTTGCCCGGTCTTGCTGCGTTCACTGCTGATCGCCAGGCTGCCGCGCAAATCGAACGGAATCACCAGTTGCGCCTGCACCGCCCAGTTGCTGTCGCCGATCTCGCGGTTGGCCGACAGATAAAAACTGCTGTTGCGCCACAGTGACTTGCTCCAACTCAGGTTGAGCAGCCGCGTGCGCGAATCGTCCGCAGCACGCACGTCGAAATAGCCCGCACCGAGGCTGCCCCAGCGGTCGAGGTTGACGCTCAGGGTCGCCTGTTCGCTACGGCGGCTGAGGCTGACGTACGGAGTGTCGATCACGCTCAGGTCGGCGTACTGGTCGCGGCGTTGCAGGCGTTGATAGGCAAAGCTGTAGCGTTGGCTGCTGTATTGATAGCCAAGGCTCAACTGGTCGCCACCGTCACCTTCGAAACGGCTCTGACTGATGGCGCTGTTGAGCACGCCGAAATTGCCCAGGCGCAGGTTGCCGCCGATCCCGCCGAGGGTCAGCGAGTCCGCGGCTTCGGCATGGCTTTCCAGGGTAAAACTGTCACTGACGCCATACCGCAGGCTGCCGGAGGTGACGCCGGTGCCGTAGCTGAAATCCTTCAAACCGTAATCGCGGCGCAACGTACCGGCCGCCACGGAAAAATCGCTCAGGCCCTTTTGCAGCAAGCTGCTGGTGACATAGAACGGCACCGTGGTCGACACCTGCCGCCCCAGTGCATCGGTGGTCACCACCACCGCCTCTCCGGCGCCGTTGATGAACGGAATGTTGGTCAAGGTGTACGGGCCCGGTTGCAGATCGGCGCTGCTGGATTTGTAGCCGTTGATGAACAGATCCACCGACGACGGCACCGCCGCTTCACCGGCAAACTGCGGCAAGGGGTAGGTCACCAGGTCCGGGCGCACGGCAAAATCCCGCGAGAACTGCACGCCGCCCAGCCGCACCGAGTTGCTCCAGGGCAAGGCACCGCTGATCACGTCACCGCCCTCGTAAGTGAGCATTCGTTCGTCGTCGGAGTAACGCCAGGTGGTGTCGTAGCGCAAATAGCCGTTGTCCAGCGTACTGACCGAGTCACCAGACAAGGTGCGCCGGTACTGCCCGGTGTTGGACAGCGTGCCCCAGCTGTCGAACAGCCGCACCTCGTTCCAGGCCGCCAGATAGGTGCCGGCATCGGCGGTGTCGTTGAGGTACAGGTCATAGTTGAACAGCGCACCGAAACTGCTCAGTGCCGGGGTGCGCGGATAGTTCTGGCGATTGCCGATGAACTGGTCCGGCAGCCACTGCGGCGGCACCTCCAGCAGCAGGCGCTGACCGACGCTGTCGTATTCACTGTGCAACCCCGGCTGTCCGTCGAGGTCGACTTCGGCACCAGGATTGCCTGGCAGTTTCATCCCGGTTTCGGTCAATACGCTGACCGGCAGGAACAGATGCCCGTCGCGCTGCTGCACCGCCACCACCCGCCCGGTGTTCATCTGATTGACCACCAACTCCAGAAACAACTGAGCATCACTCACGGCCTCCATGCCGCTGGGAGGCGGCGGCAGTTCCCCGGCCCCGGATGGTTGAACGAACATCAGGCACCACGCGCCAGTCATGAGCCACAACGGACGCTGAATACGGCGAGCCCATCCCGGGCTCATACACGCTTTACGTCCGTCAATGGACTGAATCCTCCTGATGCCACCGCCCTCAATGGCAGGTTGCTACTCTCATTGTGGCGAGGGGATTTATCCCCGATGGGGCGCGCAGCGGCCCTGCTTTCCCCTGATGTACCCAGTTGCCCGCCATGACGACTGCTGCGCAGCCGATCGGGGCGGTGCGACTTTTCGCTAAATCCCCTCACCACAGGTAAACCTGCTCACCTCAAACCACTGACTCGATCACCGCCCCGGCGCAATGCTCTGCACCTGCGCCCCACCATTGACCCTCACCTGCAGCGCCGACTCGCCCGCCAGCGGTCCCGGCGCCGGCCAGCGCATCACCGCTCCCGGCAGCACGTAACCCAGCAGTCCCTCGGCCACTGGCTTGCTCTGTCCACCCTGTTTGATCACCACATCGGTCAGCCGCGCGTGCACCGCGCCCTGATTGCGCACTTCGACATACGGCCGACCCTCCACCGCCACCGTGCGCCAGCTCAGCTGCGGCAGACCAATACCCTTGGGATCACGCGGGCGAGTGGTGTCTTCCTTGCTCCACAACCCGGCACCGTAGGCAAATAACGGCACCGAATAACGCATCTGGAAGCGAATCGCTGCCGCCGTTTTGCCGCCCTCGGCAGCCGGTGGCTGAACGGCAGGGATTTCGTCGATGATGATCCGGTAAGCCAGTTCCTGCCCCGGCGGTACGTCCTTGGTTCGGGTCAGACGCACCAGCTGTTTCTGGCCCGGCTCGATCTTCGCTACCGGCGGACTGCCGATCACGTCGCGCTGGTTCTGGTATTGCTCTTCAAAACCGCTCTGGCTCCAGCCGAACACGCGGATCTGCAAGTTGGCGGTTTCCGTGCCGCGGTTCTCCAGCCAGAGCGCACTCGCCTGTTGATCGGCTTCCAGCACCGGATCGATCGGCCAGATCAGCACCGAGCTGGCGGCCTGCACCTGACCGGCCCCGAGCATGACCAACGCCAACATCGCGTACTGCACAACCCAATGCCGTGACGTAACTGCCCCCATGAACCTGCTCCTTGTCGGCCATTCAAATGTCGCCTCACCACGACAGTTGCACCTGCAACACGTCGCTGTACGTCCCCCCAGGCTGATTGCCCGGCAACTGCACCTGACCGTAAATCGGCAGGCTGATATTGTTCGCATCGCTATAGGCCACCGCCACGCTCTGGCTGATGCCCAGGCTCTGGCTGTATGCCGCATCGCGAAACAGCGCGTAAGCCACCCGCGCACTGCCGCTGTTGAGCTGCATGTGGCGGCCGCTGCTGTTGTACTGGCCGCCATCGACGGTCATGTTCAACGTCACTCCCGGTGTGCATTGCAGTTGCACGCCACCCGTCAGTGCCACTTGCACCGTGCCGGTGGAAAGCGCCGAACTGGAACCGAAATTCAGCCCGCCGTAATTCGAGACCCCGCCCACCACCAGACACCCCGGTGTGATGGTGGCGCTGACCTGAAAACTCTGGCTGGTCGCCGCCCCCAGCGGCAGCGGCACACTGCCCGCACAGAGCAGGAGCAGCGCGGCGCAGCCCTGACAGCGCATGGCATCAGAACGTCAGTTCGACAGCGACAGTGTCGGTGTACGTCCCTGCCGGCAACCCGGCCTTGCCCACCGCCTGACCGTAGAGATTCACCGTCTGCGCCACGCCGGTGCTGGTCGCCAGGTTGATCGTCCCGTCAATCGGCAGCAGTGTCGAATGCCCGGCATCGGTGTAGAAATCGTACGGCACGTAGTTGGCGACACCGTCGTACAGCGCACGAGCGCCACCCGGCGATTGCCCGTCGTGAGCGCCAGCGCGCACCTTGACCACCGGGGTCGTGCCACTGGAGCAGAGAATCGACAGCGCCCCGCCACCACCGCCCAATACCTGGCCGCTGGCGGTGGTGAACAGGCTGTTGGCGGTGCCGAAGTTCAACGCACCGAAGTTCAGCCCGGTGGAGCCGCCGGCACCGTTGACCTGACAGCTGCTGATCAAGGTCAGGCTGGCGGTGATCTGGCCGGTGACGGTGGTGGCGGCGTTGGCACTGGAAACCAGCGTCAGGCCGAGCAACGACAAACCAATCCTTGATGCAAACTTGCGCATGGTGTCCGTCCTCTACGGGGTTACCAGTCGAGCGTCACTGTCAGCGTGTCGGTATAGACACCTGCCGGTACCGCGCGGGTATTCGCCACCACCGAGCCAAATACCGGAATCGGTATCTGCGCACCGCTGGTGACAGCGAAATTGTGTTGTTGGCCGATGCTGTAGCGCTGGCTGCCCGAGGCATCCAGGAACAGTTGATAAGGCAGGGTCTGGCGCCCGTTGCTCAGGCGCCGCGTGGTGCCGTCACCGTGGGTGCCGCCGTCGATGCTGACGGTGAACCCGGTGACCGAAGGATTGCAGGCGACGTTCAGCTTGCCGCTGCTGTCGCCGTCGAGACTGGCCTTGATCGGCGCGTCCCAGGTCGGCCCCTGCTGACCGAAATCGAGGGTACCGAAATTGCTCACCGGGGTCGCGGGGGTGGCGCTGTTGGTGACTTCGCAGCCGGCAATCAGGATCAGCCGCGCATGTATCTGCCCACTGACCGCCGCCTGTGCGTCGTCAGCGAGCAACAGCAGCGTACCTGTGGCGATGACCATCCAGTGCTTGCCTGTCATTGCGCCCGTCCCTACTCCTTCAGGATGCCTGCGAACCTTGCGTTCAGCATTGAACGCCCCTTCCCTGTGCAACCCCCTCCAGCGGATTGCCTGAAACCCTGCACTCACCAGGTCACGGTGACCTTCAGCAGATCCGAATAGCGGCTGACCTGCGGCACCTGCGCCAGGCGCTCGATCCGCGCGTACAGCGGCAACTCCACTGTGCCGGTGTCCGGCACCCGACCGCTGACCGGCACATCCACCACCAGCGGCACCCGGCGCGCCGCGTCCTGATACAGGCGATACGGAATCGGTTGGCTCCCAGCCGCCCCCGCCATGTAGCGAACCTCACCGACGCCGCCGTGCAGGCCACCGTCGACACGCAACTGATACGGCGTGTCGGGATTGCACTCCAGGCGTGGCAAACGCTGGTTGGTCAGCGCCGCCCCCAATGGTCCGGCCGGATCATCGAGGCGCGCGGTGCTGCCGAAATCCAGAACGCCCAGTTGTTCGATGCCCGCCTCACGCTGCTGGCCGACCAGTTGGCAACCACGTTGCACGTCGACGCGGACTTCAACCTGAAGATCCGCCGCGTACACCGAGGCCCCGAGCAAGCCGAGCAGGCCCACCACCACGCGTGCAATCACTGTCCCATTCCTTGTGAGGGAACCCCTGGATGACGTTACTGTGTTTCAGGTTAGCAACGGTCGACGAATCCGCCAGTCGATTGGATCCATCGATCTGCCGGGATATGTTTCGAAAGATTGGCAACAAGGCGAATTACATCGCTGAAAATTGCTGTACGTTGCGCACAATGTTGTTCAGTTATCGCCCACTGTCGACGAGCCGCGATGGCCGGTTGCCGCAGCCTCTGGTTACACTACGTCGCCGCGCTCCCGGGAGCCGGTTTGATGAACACGGAGTGACCGCACTGTGCCCTCTCAAGCGCCCAAACGATCACCACTGACCCAACGCTGGTCGGCGTTGCGCCGCTGGCTCGCGAAAGGCCGGCCGGGCAACAGCGGGCATGACGCCAGTGGCCAGTCGATCCGTGATTACTTCCGGCACAAGGCCCATGGCCAGGGTTACACCCTCAGTCACAGCCAGCAGCGGGTGATCGACTGCATGGCGCAACAGGCCAGCCAGTTGTTCGGTGCCAGCGCGCAAACGCCACCGAGCCTGTACCTGCACGGCGCAGTCGGACGCGGCAAGAGCTGGCTGCTCGATGGCTTCTTCCAGGCGTTGCCGACCGCGCAGAAACAGCGCGTGCATTTTCATGAATTCTTTGCCCGGCTGCATCAGGGCATGTTCAACCATCGTCAACGCGACGACGCCCTCGCCGTCACCCTCGACGAGCTGCTGCACGATTGCCGGGTCCTGTGTTTCGACGAGTTTCATGTGCATGACATCGGCGATGCGATGCTCATCACCCGACTGTTCAAGGCCTTGTTCCAACGCGGCGTCCTGCTGCTGGTGACCTCCAACTATCCGCCGGAAGGCTTGCTGCCCAACCCGCTCTATCACGCTCGCTTCAAACCGGTGATCGATTTGATCAACGCGCGGATGCAAATCATGGAAGTCGGCGGCGCGCACGATTACCGCAGTCACGCGAGCAACCATGCGCATCAAGTATTCACTCAGGGCCACTATGTGTGGCCGGCCACGGCAATACAGCGCCAGACCCTGAACCTGCCGCCCGAGGGTGCCCCGGCCATTGCGCTTCCGGTGGGCACCCGACACGTTCAGGCGCGCCTGTGCGATGGCGGCCGGGTCGCGTTTACCTTCAACGACCTGTGCGAGCAACCGACAGCGGTGATGGATTATCTAGAGCTGTGCCGGCGTTTCGACCACTGGATCATCGACGACCTGCCGGAACTGGACGAATGCTCAATCGCCGCGCAACAGCGCTTCATCAACCTGATCGACGTGCTCTACGACCAGGACAAACACCTGACCCTGCTCGGCCGCTTGCCACTGCGTGAGGCCCTCGGCGGCAACGTCATCGACCTGGCCCGCACGCGCAGCCGTTTGGGGCAATTGCAGGAAATTCACTGACCCTGAAGATCCCTTTTTGTGGGAGCGGGCTTGCTCGCGAAAGCGCAGTGTCAGCGACGAGTTACTGACTGACAGGACGCCTTCGCGAGCAAGCCCGCTCCCACAGGGTTTACGGAGTTATCGAGGGTCAGATCAGTGCAAATCCAGCCATTGCCGTTATCATGTCGCCCATTCCGAGCGCCCGGCGCTTCTTTCCCTTGATAGTGAACATCCACATGCACACCCTTGCTCAATTGCGCGCCGGCGAGTTGTCGGGCATTACCCGGCTTGACCTGTCTTGCGGCCTGACCGAGTTCCCCCGGGAAATTTTCGAGCTGGCCGATACGCTGGAGGTGCTCAACCTCAGCGGCAATGCCTTGAGCAGCCTGCCGGACGACCTGCATCGGCTGACGAAGATGCGCATTCTGTTCTGCTCGGACAACCGCTTCACCGAAGTGCCGGTCTGCGTCGGTCAATGTGTGGCACTGACGATGGTCGCCTTCAAGGCCAACCGCATCCGTCACGTGCCGGGCGCAGCCCTTCCGCCGCTGTTGCGCTGGTTGATCCTGACCGACAACTGCATCGAAACCTTGCCGAACGAACTGGGCGAGCGCCCGTACCTGCAAAAATTGCTGCTGGCCGGCAATCGCCTGCAAACGCTGCCAGCGTCGATGAGCCAATGTCATCGTCTGGAACTGATCCGCATCGCCGCCAACCGCCTGCGCGAACTACCGCAGTGGCTGCTGACCCTGCCGAGCCTGACCTGGCTGGCGTATGCCGGCAATCCGCTGGAAACCGAAGCCGACGCCGCCGCGCTGGAGGCCACGCCGCTGATCGACTGGTCGGCGCTGCGTCTGGAACAACGCCTGGGCGAAGGCGCTTCCGGGGTAATTTCCCGGGCGCTGTGGCAACGTACCGAGCACTCGCAAGTCCCGGTCGCGGTGAAGCTGTACAAAGGCGAGATGACCAGCGACGGTTCGCCGTTGCATGAGATGAACGCCTGCATCACCGCCGGCCTGCACCCGAACCTGATCCGCGTCGAGGGCCGCATTCAGGGTCATCCTGACGGGCAACAGGGCTTGGTCATGCAACTGATCGACCCGAGTTTCCGCAACCTGGCGGCATTGCCGAGCCTGGCCAGTTGCTCGCGGGATGTTTACCGCGAGGATTGCCGGTTCAGTGCCGAGGTCGCGTTGAACATTGCCCAAGGCATCGCTTCGGCGGCCGAACACCTGCATCAACAGGGCATCACCCACGGCGATCTCTACGGGCACAACATTCTGTTGAACGAACACGGCGATTGCCTGCTGGGGGATTTTGGCGCGGCGTCGTTCCATGCCACCACCGACAATCTGGAAACACAGGCGCTGCAACGCATCGAAGTGCGGGCGTTCGCGATTCTGCTCGGCGAATTGCTGGCGCGCATCGACTCGGGGTTGAGTGTCGAACGGCGCAAGGTACTGGAGAATCTGGAACGGCGTTGCTGCCAGGCGGATGTGCTGGCGCGGCCGGGGTTCAGCGAAGTGATTGAGGTGCTGGCGCTGCTGTGACCGCTGCGCACGCTCCCACACTGGATCTGTGGCGTTCACAAATCCCCTGTGGGAGCGAGCCTGCTCGCGAAGGCGGTATCAGTGACTCAGCCGATCAACCTGCCAGACCGACAAACATGTCCTGCACGTCATCATGGTTGTCGAGGCCTTCGAGGAACGCTTCGACTTCAGCCATCTGCTCGTCGCTCAGGCCGCTGACCGGGTTCTTCGGCTGGTAGCCGAGTTTGGCCGACAGCACGGTGAAACCTTGCTCGGGCAGGGCTTTCTGCACGGCGTCGAGGTCGGTCGGATCGGTCAGGAACAGGGTCGCGCCCTCTTCAGCCGGCTCGAAGTCCTGGGCACCAGCCTCGATCGCGGCCATTTCCGGATCGGCGTCCGGGGTGTCCGGCGACGCTTCGATCATGCCGACGTGGTTGAAGTCCCAGGCCACCGAACCGGAAGCCCCCAGTTGACCCTTGCGGAACGCCACGCGGATTTCCGCAACGGTGCGGTTGATATTGTCGGTGACGCACTCGACGATCAACGGCACCTGATGCGGCGCGAAACCTTCGTAAGTCACGCGGTGGTACTGCACGGTTTCGCCCAGCAGACCGGCGCCTTTCTTGATGGCGCGGTCCAGGGTTTCCTTGGGCATCGAGGCTTTCTTGGCCTGTTCGACCACCAGACGCAGGTGTGCGTTGGTGGCGGTATCGGCACCGTTGCGGGCAGCGATGGTGATTTCTTTCACCAGTTTGCCGAAGATCTTGCCCTTGGCGTTGGCTGCCGCTTCTTTGTGTTTAACCTTCCACTGTGCGCCCATTACTCACTCTCTTGATCTGTGGCGCCGAGACATCTATTGGCCGACGCGTGGCGCCAAGTTTATACGGCCTAAAGTCGGCAATCGACCAAAAAAATGCATTGTTGAATCGACATCTTCACCACACCTTGTAGGGCGATTCTGAAAAACCCACTGGCCATGACCATTCGTGCTCGCGTTTTCGTACCCTCTGCCGTCCGTACTGCCCCACAGAGCCCGTATGCATGCTCAATGATCAGCAAAGCCCGTTCACCCTGACCCTGACCGACGGCCCACTGTGCCTGCCGGTGCTGCGTTTCAGTGGCAAGGAAGCCCTCAATCAGCCTTTTCGTTTCGAGATTGAAGTGATGGGTCTGGCCCCGGCCCTCCCCCCAGGCAGCCTGCTGCGACAACCGGCGTACCTGCGTCTGGGTGCCGATCACGGGATTCATGGCCAGATCCACAGCGTCAGTTGCGAGCATCGCGCCAGCCACCGGATCGCCTACCGGCTGACCCTGGTCCCGCAGTTGCTGAGCCTGGCGCAGGCGCCGCGGCGCCGGGTCTTCGTGCAATCAAGCGTACCGGCGATCCTCGCCCAACTGCTCGGCGAACACGGGCTGACTGCGGACAGTTACCGGATCGAGATGAGCGTCGGTCATTACCCGGTGCGGCCGTTTTGCATTCAGTACGAGGAAAGCGACCTGGCCTTGCTGCAACGGCTGTGCGAGGAGGAAGGCATTCACTATCACTTCGAACATTACCCGCTGGGGCATGTCGTGGTGTTTGCCGATGACAACCTGAGCCTGCCGCAGGAGCCGATGCCGCTGCCGTTCGCCGTCGCTGACGACAGCCCTTCACCTCGCCTCAATACAGTGTTTCAACGCCACGACGCGACACCGATCATGGCCGCGCCGGGCATTCGCAACCGGGGCCAACAGGTGATTGCCGAAGACGCGGCCAATCACTCTGTGCCCACGGTCATACCCTTGCAGCTGTCGGGCACACAGCGCCACGCCGAACAACGCAGCCGTCGCCACCTGCAGCGCCAACGCTGCCAGTCCCGTTCGATCCACGGGCGCAGCGATTGCAGCGCACTGCGCAGCGGGCACCTGTTGCAGATCAGCGAGCACCCGATCAATGCGTTCAACGAGCAATGGCTGATGACCGAGCTGCAGCATCAAGGCCAGCACCCCTCGATCCTCGACCCGACAAGCGAGGAGCATCACTATCGCAACCACTTCACCGCCCTGCCCTGGTCAACCGAGTTCCGCCCGCCCCTGGCTCAGCCGCGTCCGAACATCGCTGGATATCACCTGGCCCGAGTGCTGGGTACGCCCGGCCAGCCGGCGCAACTGGATGAGCTGGGGCGCATCGGCGTCAGCCTGTGGCCTGCGCAGGAAGCGGACGCTGCTTGTCTGTGGTTGCCGATTGCACTGACCGGCGCCAATGGCCGCCTCACCGCCCATGAACTGCCCCGCGCCGGCAGCGAAGTCTGGGTGAGCTTTCTCGACAGTGATCCGGATCGACCGATCCTGTGTCTCGCCAACCCGCGCCCTGCGCCACCGCGTGAAACTCCGCCAACCCGCGACAGCAGCCTGCTGCTCGATTGGCTGCTCAACAGCGCCGGGCCGTAGCCGCGCCATACACTGGATTCGAGTACACCTGCCAGAAACCGGTTGGCTGACAGGCCGCCTTCGCGAGCAAGCTCGCTTGTATGGTAGGACTTGAAGGGAGGAGGAGGGACAAGGCTCGATTCTG